>JAFQNJ010000050.1 GCA_017395925.1 Ruminococcus sp.
ATGAAATCAACAGGTTTTGCGACGACGAGGTTATCAGCTCCAAAAAAGAAGTAACTTTTGTCTACCAAAAGTTACTTCTTTTTTTATCCAAGCCGCAGGCTTGGCATATCATCACGCATCAGCGTGTATATCATCGCCGTAGGCGTATATCATCAGCCGAAGGCTGTATATTACCTGCGGCTTGATGAGATGCAACACTGCGTGTTGATGATATGCAATTCCTTATGGAATTGATGATATACAAGGCTTCACCTTGATTTGTTTACACAAAAGTAGTATGATCTCCTTGAAAGGAGTGTTTGTATGTCGAAAAATTATTTGCTGGTTTATTCCGAACAGCTTGCAACAGAAACAGAATTACTTTGCCAAAACATAAAAGCACCATCTAACACTCTTTTCCAAATTCGCAAAAGTTCAAGCAGCGTTTACGCAAACATTCGGGAAGCAAATTACGGGCAGAGTAAAGCAGATATGCTTTCTAAATTTGAGATTGCTCTAAAGGAATGCAGTGAAACAGAGGGTTGGTTGCAGTTGTTATTCAACACAAATGCGATTGATGAAGAAATCTACAAAAAATATAGAAATCTCTGTGGACGAATCAGAAGGTTGCTGATTGCAAGCTGCAAAACACTAAAGGAGAATAGAAATGGAAAAATTGAACTTCAAAAGAATATACTAAACACAATATGGATGGATTGGGAGCATCGGTGGACACGAATTTGAATCATTCTATTTTATAACTGTAAGCTAAAACATATGTTCAAAACAAGTAGGAATAAAGCTTGCAAAATCTGATGTCGAAAATATTATGAATTCTAACGGAGAAGAGAGTGTAATCCGTTCCGTTCTTGAGAAAACAAGTAACGCATATCTTGGATTTATAGAAATCGAATAATTTACTTAGGCTCAACTACAATTCCTTATAGTTAATCAGACACCACATTTACGCACCTTATTGCCTGCCTTTCGTACAAAAAGAGGATTTGATGTTTTACGGGGTCCCCGAAATCTGTGATTTTGGGGAGAGGAGACGCAAACCGAGAAAATTCTTGAAAATCAACCTTTTGGGTGTATAATGAAAATGTGAAAATAGGTGATATAATTTTTCTGTAACCTGAAAGGTAGGGATAATTTATGAAACGCAGATATGTTGCTTTGATTTTATTGATTGTTTTAGCGGGTATTCTCTTTGCCGGATGTGGAGGTAATGCATCCTTGGAAGAAACCGAATCCTCAAATCCCCGGGGCGAACTGTATTCATCACAGTCCGAGGTGTCTTCAGAAGATAGAACGGCTTCTTCTGAACAGTATACAAAAGGCCCTGATGAGCTGGAGATTCTGACCCTCCCCACGGATGACGGCAACGAAAACGTTTCCCACGACACGCCTGTGGAAAATACAGAGGGAACTACTCCCACCTCTGTCTCCGGCACCGCCGAGCCTACATTTCCTTTCGGAGACGAAAAAATAGAGCTTCCCTTTGTTCCTGCCGAATAAAGGGTGCCTATAATATTTAAAGGGGTAACCATATTTTACTTTTTAACGAAAGCAAGGGAGCAGATTTGTCTGCTCCCTTTTAGTATGCAGACAAGGCTGACAGCGGATTTTTGGTTGTTTTATTATGTTCGTGAAATTTTGACAATTCTTTTTCTTTGTGATATATTAATTATATATGCGCATAGAGCTTAAGGCCACGGCGTAACGATGATAAAAAAGTCATTAATTCGGCTTCTGCCTATAGTTGCAGGAGTTTATCGGAGGCATATTATGGGTGCAAAAACAAAACTCAGAAGATTTCTCAAGCAGAATAGTTTAGGAAAGGGTGTTTGGCGATTGCTTCACAATGCCAACATCACCTGGCAGGGACTTCTGTATTCCGATGAGGCTTACTTCAAGAAGGTATACAAGCAAAAGAGCGGTAAGGTGCTTGACTTTGACAACCCCCGTACCTTTGACGAGAAACAGCTCTGGCTGAAGATGTTCTACAGAGACCCCAAATGCACAATCTGCGCCGATAAATACAAGGTGCGTGAATATGTAGCCGACAAGGGTTACGAGCATATCCTCAATCCCGTTTACGGTGTGTATGACAACGCACAGTCTATCGCTTGGGATGATCTCCCCGACAGATTTTATCTCAAATGTAACCACATGAGCGGCTCCAACGTGAGATGTAACGACAAGAGCACCTTTGACAAAAAGGCGGCACAGAAAATTCTCAGCCGCGGTCTCAAGCACGACTACTCCAAGGACTCCAGAGAATGGGTTTACCACGATATCGAGAGAAAAATTATTGCCGAGGCAATTATCGAGAGCAAGGACAAGGCTCCGCTGGTGGATTACCGATTCCTTTGCTCCGGCGGCAGATGTGAGTATATGTTTATTGATATTGATACTGCGGGTGACGACGGCAGCCATCTGGAGGGTGCAAAGAGAAATGTTTACGACAGAGATATGAATCTCATCGACGTAACAGTATCACGCCCCAGATTTGATGCGGCTCTGGTTAAGAAGCCCGATAATTTCGACGAAATGGTAAAATGTGCCGAGGCACTTTCCGGGGATTTCCCCTTCTGTCGAGTTGACCTTTATAATATTGACGGAAAAATCCTCTTCGGCGAGATTACCTTCTTCCACGCAGGCGGACTCAGCACCTTCAGCTCGGAGGAGTGGGCATACAAGCTGGGCGACAGCATCGACCTGAGCCTTGCAAAGCCTGAATACATCAGAAAAGTTAAGTAACGGCAGACCTTTGAAAGGAGGGTGGCTATGAACACAAAGTATAACTATGTTTTTTATAATATTAACGAGGAATGTTACGACCCGGTGTTCTGCCCTCTTGAGAAGTTGCCCTTCGTTAAGGTTTTCCGTCGCGGCTTAGAAGGCGGAAAACTTATGCAGAAGTTTTTCTTTCTGCATTGGTCGGCAAGGATGAACCGCGCTGTAAAGCTCCCCTTCAAGAAGATTTGGTATAAAAAGATGCTTCGGGTGCCTTTTTCTGACAAAAAGCCTTGTTGCTATGTGTTTCTTGGGGGAAAGTATCTGACTCAGGTTTCGGATATGTATGCCTACATCAAGAGGCTGAATCCTGAGAACAAGGCGGTTGTACTCTGCGGCGACCTTATCGCAAAGAAAAACTGGGATATGGAAAAAATCCGCAGGGTTTGTGATGATATTATTACCTATGATTCGGGTGAGGCGGAGAAATATTCCGTGGGTTTTATGCCATGGACTATGGGTTATGGAGCCATTACACCGGTTACAACTCCCGATGAGTTTGACTATGACGTATACTTTTTAGGTTTCGCCAAGGACAGACTGGAGAAAATCCACAGCGTCTACAAAAGTCTTTCCTCCAGAGGTGTCCGCACCAAGTTTATTATCTGCGGCACTCGTGAGGAGGACAGATTAGAGGGTGAGGGCCTTTGCTACTGTGACCCCATTCCCTACAGAGAGCACCTCGAAATCCTAGGAAAGAGTCGATGCTCCCTGGAAATTCTTCAGGGCGGAAGCTCGGCTCCCACTATGCGACCTTTGGAAAGCTATACCTACAGGCGTAAGTTGATTACAAACAACACTAATCCCGTTTACAAAGAACTTTACGACGACAGCAATCTTTGGGTGTTTGCAGATGCAGAGGATATCTCAATAGAGTTTGCAACATCCCCGATAGATTACAGTGGCTTCGACACCAACAAAGAAAATGCCCCCATAAAGCTTATCGAGCTTTTGGAGGAGCGTTTAGGTTAATTTACTACCCATGCCGCCAAGATTGATTATTGTTTGGTGGCATAGAATATGATGACGAAGACTCAAAAAATGTGAGGAAAAGCCATTTCGACACGTAAATTTCACAATTTGTTTTTAGGTCGGGTATTGATTTTCTGCAAAAAAGGGATATAATTATAGTTAGAAAGTGACATATTTATAACTAATTGAATCCCATTTTGTGAAACGGAGGGATACAGATGGGCGTTAAAATGACAACTTTTATCAAAGAATATCGCAAAAAGCTGAAGATGAGTCAGGAAGAACTGGCACAGAAAGTCGGCGTCAGACGTGAGACTATCGGCCGTCTGGAGAAGGGAAAATACAATCCCTCTCTCAAACTTGCGGTGGATATCGCAAATGTTCTCAAAACAAAGGTTGAGGACCTGTTTACTTTCAAGATGGATATTGCGTGATAAAAGCAAAGCCGCGGCATTTGTGCCGCGGCTTGATTTTTTGTATGTGGTTAAGAGAAATTTCAGAAAACTTATTTCAAAAGAATCTCCAGTGCGCCGGTGGGACATACCTCGGCGCATTTCTTGCACTCCTTACAGGCGGTGATGGTTTCCTCGTTATTGAACTCGGGCTTGATAACGGTATCAAAGCCTCTGCCCACGAGACCGAGAATACCCTTCTTTGCAACCTCGTCACATACTCTGGTGCAGAGGGAACAAAGAATACACTTATCCTGATTTCTGCGGATGGTTACAAGTCTCTCCTCAGTGAAGCCCGTGTGGTGACTGCCGACAAAACGTTCCGGGTGAATTTCGTAACGGTTAGCGTGTCGGATGAGGGAACAGTCCTTATAATCGTGGCAACCGCATTCAAGGCATCTCTTTGCCTCTTTTCTGGCATCTTCCTCGGAGAAGCCGAGGTTGATTTCCTTGAAATCATGCTTTCTCTCCTCTGCATCTCTGTGAGGCATTACAGCACGGGGGAGTTTTTCTTTATGAGCAAGGTCTTCTGCGGTGACATTTTTTTCGGAAACAAAGGGTGCGATATAGGGCACTACATCGCCTTTAAGGAAGCTGTCCATAACTCCTGCGGCCTTCTGTGCCTCGCCGATAGCGGCAATGGCAATGGATGCGCCACGGTTGGTGGCATCACCGACAGCAAAGACATCAGGAAGATTTGTGCGGAAGGTGAATTCATCGGCACTGATGATGCCTCTGGAGTTGAGTTCTATGCCTTCAAAGCCTGTGGGGTTAACCTTCTGACCGATAGCGGCAATGACGGTATCCACCGAGAGATACTCGAATTTATCTTTTACGGGAACGGGAGCGCGTCTGCCGGATTCATCGGGCTCGGAGAGTTCCATAACCTGAAGCTTCACGGTATTTACGCTGCCGTTTTCCCCTGTGTATTCAGCAGGGTTCGTGAGGAAGAGGAATTTAACACCCTCCTCCATTGCCTCCTCTATTTCGATATCCTCAGCAGGCATCTCGGCACGGGTACGGCGGTAAATGACGTAGACGTTTTCGGCACCCAGTCTCACGGCAGTGCGGCAGGCATCCATGGCGGTGTTGCCGCCACCCACAACGGCGACGTTCTTGCCGATGGAGACACTGTTACCCAGTGCCACCTCGCGGAGAAAATCTATTCCGCCCACTACACCCTCAAGCTTTTCGCCGGGGGTACGGGTGGACATGGAATTCCATGCACCGATAGCAATGAGTGTTGCATCGGACTTTTCTCTGATTTCGTCGAAAGTGATGTCGGTACCGATTTTTGTGTTATTCACCATAGTGATGCCTAAACTTTCGATAAGGTCGATTTCCTTTTGAAGGACCTTCTTGGGAAGACGGTATTCGGGAATTCCGTAGCGGAGCATACCGCCCATTTGGGGCATAGCATCATATATGGTTACCTTGTGACCTTTAAGTGCAAGGAAGTATGCGGCAGTAAGACCTGCGGGACCGCCGCCGATAACGGAAACGGTCTTGTCCGTGTCAGCTTCTTTTTCTGCGGTGAAGGGAGTTTCGCTTTCAAGGTCGCGGTCTGCGGCAAAATATTTGAGGAAAGCGATGGACATAGGCTCCTCAACCAGAGCACGACGGCAGTTTGACTCACAGGGGTGGGGACAAACTCTGCCGATAGATGCGGGCAAGGGGAGTTTTTCTTTGATAATTTCAACGGCTTTTCTGTCGTCTCCCTGGGCGATTGCTTTGATATATCCCTGACAGTCGGTGCCTGCAGGGCAGTTAAGAGAGCAGGGTGCAACGCAGTCGCCCTTGTGGTCGCTCATAAGGAGTTCAAGTGCAACACGTCGTGCACGGACAACTCTGTCACTTTCGGTGTTGACATTCATTCCCTCTGAGACCTTGGTGCTGCATGCACGGAGGAGCTTTGGCATGCCTTCTGCCTCAACAAGACAGAGAGAGCAAGCACCGTAAACCCTGACACTTTCGTGGTGGCAGAGGGTGGGAATTTCAATGCCGTTTGCATTGGCGGCATCAAGAAGAGAGTCACCCTCAAAAGCAACAATTTCTCTTCCGTTTATGGTAAGTTTAATTTCTTTCACGGTGACACCTCCTCAACTGAATTTAACAGCGCCGAACTTACAAACCGTGTAGCACTGATTACATTTAATACATTTATCGCTGTGGATAACGTGAGGGTTTTTGAGGCTTCCCTCAATGGCTCCTGCGGGACATTTTTTAGCACATAGGGTACAGCCGCGGCACTTGTCCTTATCTATTTCATAGGTGAGAAGTGCGGCGCATTCGCCTGCAGGACATTTCCCTTCTCTGATGTGAGCGTCGTATTCATCTCTGAAGTAACGGATGGTGGTGAGTACGGGGTTGGGAGCGGTCTGACCCAGACCGCAGAGAGCGCCGTCCTTGATGGCGTCACAGAGCTCGGTGAGTAGTTCTACGTCACCCTCTTTGCCCTCGCCCTCGGTGATGCGGGTGAGAATCTCAAGCATTCTCTTGGTGCCGATTCGGCAGGGAACGCACTTGCCGCAACTTTCCTTTGCGGTGAAGTCGAGAAAGAACTTTGCCATGGAAACCATACAGGTGGAGTCGTCCATAACAACCATACCGCCCGAGCCCATAATGGCACCTGTGGCACCAAGAGCCTTGTAGTCGATAATGGTATCCAGAAGGCTCTCGGGAATACATCCGCCTGAAGGACCACCCATCTGAACTGCTTTGAAGGGTTTATCCTCCTTGATGCCTCCGCCGATATCATAAATAACCTCTCTCAGAGTCATACCCATGGGTATTTCCACAAGACCGCCCTTTTTGATTTTGCCGGTGAGGGCAAACACCTTGGTGCCCTTGCTGTCGGTGGTACCCATTTCGGCAAAAGCCTCGCCGCCGTTTAGCAGAATCCAAGGGACATTGGCAAAAGTTTCAACGTTGTTAATGTTGGAGGGAGCAGAGAAATATCCGCACTGGGCAGGGAAAGGAGGTTTGAGCCTCGGCATACCGCGGCTTCCCTCCAGAGATTCGATGAGTGCGGTTTCTTCACCGCAGACAAAGGCACCTGCGCCTGCTTTAATACGCATTTTGCAGGTGAAATTACTGCCCATTATATTTTCGCCGAGAAATCCTGCCTTGGTGGCATCTTCGATGGCTTTCTCAAGGCGCTTAATTGCAAGGGGATATTCTGCACGGACGTAGACGATAGCCTCTTTTGCACCTATGGCAAAGGCACCGATAAGCATACCCTCAATCAGATTGTGGGGGTCGCTTTCGATTACGGCTCTGTCCATAAATGCACCGGGGTCACCTTCGTCGGCGTTGCATATAAGATACTTATCCTCGCCCTGTGAACTTCTGGCTGCATTCCACTTGAACCATGTGGGGAAACCTGCACCGCCTCTGCCTGCAAGACCCGAAACCTTGATGGTCTCAATGACATCCTCAGGAGTCATTGTTGTGAGAACTTTCCTGAGTGCATCGTATCCCTGTCTTGTGGTGTAGTCTTCTATGCAGTCGGGATTTATTATACCGCAGTTACGCATTGCAATTCTGGTCTGTTTGCTGAGGAAAACTTCGTCTTCTTCTGTAATCAGCAGATGTTTTACAAAAGAAACATCTCCGCTGTCGGCGGTTTTGGATATTGCTTCTGTGTCCTCGGGAGTAACCTTGACGAGGCGGGCAAAAAGCTCCTCCCCCTCATAGAGGTCAACAATAGGTTCCAACCAGCACATACCGATACAGCCTGTAATGGTGAGAATATGGGAATTTGTGTCAATGGATTTTTCGAGAGAAGAGTATACCTTTGATGCTCCTGCTGCAATACCGCAAGAGCCCTGTCCTACTGAAATTTTCATTGTGAACTCTCCTCCTTTTCTCTGATATCGCGAAGAATTCTGACAGCTTTCTCGGGAGTAAGAGAGCCGTAGGTATCCTCATTAATCATCATAACGGGAGACAGAGAGCAACAACCAAGACAGGCAACACACTTGAGTGTGAAAAGACCGTCCTTGGTGGTTTCACCGTCGGAAATTCCCAGTTCCTCGGTAATAGCTGCCTCTATACGCTTGGCGCCGTTTACATGGCATGCGGTACCCTGACAGAGCATAATCATATACTTGCCTACAGGGGTGAGTCTGAACTGGGTATAGAAGGTGGCAACGCCCATAACCTTGGCAGGAGTGTTTCCTGTTTCGGCGGCGATGTGGTATATAACATCACAAGGAAGATATCCGTAGATATCCTGAGCCTTCTGAAGAATTGTAATAAGCGAACCCTTCTCTTTAGCGTGTTTTTTGAGAACACCCTCAAGAAGCGAAAGGTCACTTTCTCTGTGACATTGACAGCTCATAAAAAGCACCTCGGCATTAGAATTTTACATAATAAATTTTACTCTAAAGAGAGGATAAAATCAATGGTACAACCTCTCAAAACCTGCGGAAATTCGTCGAATTTAATGGTAATTTTTCTAAAATTTATATAAAGGAAGAAGAAATAGGGAGAAAAACAAAAAGACCTGAGTCAAAAAGACCCAGGTCAAAGGCTTATATGGATACAGTTTACCCAAAAGTTTCTTGGGGATAATCCAAGGATTATTTGAGGACGTTTCTCCAATCAAGGTCGCCGCGCTCAAGTCCGTGAATAAGCACTTCGGCTGTTGCGATATTGGTGGCAACAGGGATGTTGTGCATATCGCAAAGACGAAGCAGATTCATATCGTTAGCCTCGGAGGGCTTGGGATTGAGGGGGTCGCGGAAGAAGAGAAGCATATCAATCTCGTTGCAAGCGATTCTTGCGGCAATCTGCTGTCCGCCACCCTGTGAACCGCCCAGAAAAGAAGCGATTTCAAGACCGGTTGTCTCGGAAACCATCTTGCCTGTTGTGCCGGTGGCGCAAAGATTGTGACGGCTGAGAATTCCGCAATAAGCGATACAGAACTGAACCATTAACTCTTTCTTTTCATCGTGTGCAATAAGCGCAATATTCATAAGTCTACCTCCATTTGCCTTCCCTCATTGGATATGAGGTGGGGCCATATTTTCTCATTTTCCTTAATGCGGATATCAGATACCCAGAATTTTTTTGGCGAGGGGGGGATTCTCACCCTCTATACGTGCGGCAAGATTCACAAATGCCGCCATAGACGGAACAGACTCTCTGCCGCTGTTACCCTTCTGAGCAATGGCGGCAATGCGTACGTCCTCGGGGACGATGGCAATCAGCTGAGTCTGGGAAATATCAATAAGTTGGTCAAGGTCACGGTAAATATTCATAGCGCGGAATCGCTCCGGCTCGAATCGGTTTATTACAAGACGGATATCGTCAACACCCATATCCGTAAGTTTGCGGTGAATGTTGAGACAACCTCGTACACTTGTGGGCTCGGGGTTAATAACGATGAGAGCAGAGTCGGCAGAAGCTGCCGCCGCTTCGAATCCTGAACCGGTGCCGGCAGGGGAATCAATTAGTATGTAGTCATAATCATCTTTGATTTCCTCGATGAGCTGTCTGAGCACTGCAGGAGAAACCTCGTCCTCGGCACTAAGTGCCGCAGGCATCATATAGAGACCGTAGATGTTGCGGGTGACGTAGATCGCGGCGGACTTGTCGCACCCTCCGCCGACTGCATCGGAAACATCATACACAAGCTCTTTCTCCACACCCAGCATCAGGTCAACGCCTCTCATACCGCTGTCGCAGTCTACAAGAAGAACCTTTTTATTCAGTTTAACCAGGGCTACGGCAAGACCCACCGAAACAGTAGATTTGCCGGTGCCTCCTTTGCCGGAAGCGAGAACGATGACTTTGCTCATAAATAATACCTCATAATTATTTTAGCATAAAACGTACTAAAGGACAATTAACTTGAGTGTAAAAATATTTGTCATTAAATTAGGCATATTTAATAAAAAATCGTGCTAAAAGGGTGTAAACCGCATAAATTTGAGGTGTTGTGATAAATTCTACCTTATCAGGGAGTTATTCTGCCACGGGAGAAGTTTCGGCAGGTTCTGTAGCGGCGGTGCTTTCGGGGAAGAAATATGCATCCAGAAGTGATTTTGCCACAGACATAGAGTAGGTACCTCTGACGCCGTGCTCAATAACTACAGCAATGGCAACTTCGGGGTTGTCGTAAGGGGCGTAGCAGATAAAGGCGGTATGGTCGGAGCCTGTGTTTTCGGCGGTACCGGTCTTGGCGGCAATATCAATAGGATAGTAGCCGAAGGTGCCGAATGCAGTACCCGAGGAGCTGGCGGCAACCTGTCTCATTGCGTTCTGGACAACACTGACATTATAGGGGGTGAGATTAAGGTCTTCTATCACCTGTGCGTTGTCGGGGGTGTTTTCTATAATAGTAAGATTTCTGTCGTAACTGGTGACCTTTTTGACAAGGTGAGTGCGAAGTCGTACGCCGTCGTTTGCGATTGTGGCGGCATAGGTTGCAAGCTGAACGGGAGTGAAGGTGTTATCGGACTGACCGATGGCCGCCTGTACGGTGTTACCGGGAAGCCAGCTTGCACTGTCTCGACCCGCAAGGAAACCGCGGGATTCATATATTTCAAGTCCTGTTCTCTCGCCCAGACCCAGCTTTTCCATATAGAGATACATAGTGTCGATACCCAGACGTCTGCCAACTTCTGCAAAATAGTAGTTACAGCTCTTGGTGATGGCGTCGGTGACACCGATATAGCCGTGAGTACCCATACAATTTACAATATTGGATGGATAGTAGTCGTATCTTTTTGTACAGTTGATGGAGGTGATTTCGGAGACGGTCCCCTCCTCAAGTGCAGCAAGTGCAACACCTGGTTTTACAACGGAGCCGGGGGCAAAGGAACCCTGAAAAGCTCTGTCGTAGAGAGGAAGAGTTTTGTCCTCAAGCAGAGAGGAATAGTAATCCCCGTCATTATATTTTGTCAGGTCGTAGGAGGGATAGGTGGATGCCGCAAGGACAGAGAAGTCCCTGACATCCAGCATTACAACTGCACCTGCGGTACAGTCCTCGCCGTGGCCCTTTTCACCCAAAGAGGCACTCTCTGCTTTGCCTGCAGCCTGTGCCTCTTTGACAGCGTTGGCAAGAGCGGTGTTTGCTACCTGCTGAAGTTTGCTGTCAATGGTGAGGAAAACAGTGTTGCCTGGGTTGGCAGGAGTTACATCCACGACACTTATAACAGTACCGTCGGAGTTTTTGGCAATGGTTTTGATACCGCCTTCGCCCTTGAGGTAGTCCTCCATAGCATACTCGATGCCGAATTTGCCTATAACATCATCAAAGGCATAGCCTTTATCCTTGTTTTCTTCATACTCCTCTGCGGTGAGGGGGCCTATGGTGCCCAAAATGTGGGGCATCAGGGTACCGTCGGTGCAGACTCGCTTGGAGACAGTTTTTATATCAACCGAGGGGTTGGACTGGGAATATTCGGAGATAATCGCAGTAAGCTCGGGAGAAATCTCCTCGGCGAAAGTGTACGGATTTGAATAGGAGAAAAGGTTGCGCTCCATATTGAAGCGGACGGAAATAAGGTCGCGGAGAAGAACTTTGTCGGTAATGTCTTCCAGTTCGTATCTCTCCTGAAGTTCAGTGATATATTCGTTAGCATCGGCATATACGCTGAGATAGAGGAAGTCATCCCCTTTCAGGTAATTAAGCGCACTTTCGGTATCGGAGTCCTCAGCCGCTTTGAACTGAAACACCCCGTTGTTGTCAAGATAAATTGGGAGAGCGTCTATCCACTTGCCATCGCACTTTTCAAAGATATCGAAAAGTCCCAGAATAACATCGTTGACGGAGGAACTTTTGTTGATGAAAAGCTTGTCGATAATAACGGAGTAGAGGGTGGTGTTGGTCTGGAGCGCCACGCCGTTGGCATCAACGATTTCACCGCGGGTCGCCTCGGAGTAGAGGCGGTAGTTTGCGGTGGTGGCGACCTCCTCCCGGTAGTAACTTCCGTTTATAATCTGCCAGTCAAAGAGTCTTACCACAAAGCCTGCAAAAATAACAATAACAAGTGCGATGCAGATGATAGCTCGGATATTCTGTTTTATGAAGTCTTTTATCATAGCATTACACCTCGGTTGTTTTTACTCTTTCATAGAACTGCAGAACAGTCTGTTGAAATAGAAAAGCGGCGGCAGGAAAATCAGAGTATACACTATTCTGAGAAGGTAGTGCTTGAGAAAATAAAGTGCCGCATCGGGAGTTTTTGCAAGAACGGTGAAGATAACAAAATGCACCAGAAGAAGTGCAAGAGCGGTGAGAGCACCGATAATCATTGCGTTTGTAAAGTTGGTGACAAAGAAATTTCTGGCACAGTAGCCTATAACAAAGCAGATTACGGTAAGGGTGAGGGTATAGTACCCTACAGAGGTAGTGAAGCCGATATCCAGAAGCATACCGCAAATCATACCGATAATCATCGAGGGGATTTCGCTTTCGAATACGGCTATTGTCAGAGCAACGGGAATCAGAAGTACGGGTTTGTTCCCGAGAAATGATGGGAGAAAACCGGGGATTCCCGACAGTATATATAGTATGACGATTTCAAGACCGTAGGCAAAGAATCGCAGGAACTTGAGCCTTCCTTCCATTACTCGACCTCCGTTGCAGACGAGGTCGTCTCTGTGGGGGTCTCGGTTGCTTCTGTGGGAAGAGTGGTATCCTCAACCTTGCCCACAGAAATCTCTCCCTGTCCCGCAAAGGCGGTGATGACTACCACGTCGGTGACGGTGGTGAGATTTTCATAAGGTTTGATTACCGCATAGGTGGATGTGTCATACTCGTCAAATTTAAGTTCTACAACCTCGCCCACTATAAGCGATGCAGGATATAGTCCGCTGATACCCGTAGTGATAACCATATCTCCTGCCTCTATGGTGTTCTGCGCAGGGAGCTTAGTCATCGTGGTGAGATTTTTGTCGGCATAGAGCACACTTCCGCTGACAATTCCGCTGTCTCTGGAAACTGCATCAAGAGTGCCTACCTTGGCATCGGGAGAGAGAATGGTCTTTACCCTTGCGGTGGAGAAATCCACTTCGCTTATCCAGCCCACCAGACCCTTGTCGGTAACAACGGGGTCGCCCACGGAGACGTCATCGGAGGAACCCTTGTTGATGGTGAATGAGTAGAAATCATCCAAGGGGTCGCGGCGGACAACGGATGCAGGAAGCAGGTCGTAGGAGGGATAGTTCTTCTTAAGGTCATAATACTTCCAGAGCCGTGCATTTTCCTCTTTGATATCATAGTAGTCCACAAGCTGCTGGCGCAGCTCAGTGACTTCCTTTGAGAGTTCTGAGTTTTCTGCCTCCAGTACTTTTTTCGATTTGCCCGACAGTTCCTTTGAAACTGCGGCGGAAACCTCCTGAAGTCCCAATGTGACACTGCTCAGGAAAGAGGACACCACCGAGGTGTCGGAAAAAGCTGAAATGCCCATAACCAGAATAATGGCCATAAGCACACATATTAATTTTTTGAAGCTTTTTGATGATAGCATTTCTCTCACGGTGAGCCTCCGGTGAAATTCGGGGAACGGAAATCCGTCCCCCGATAGTTTTAGTCAGATAGCGGCAAGACACTTTGGATGCCTGTCACAAATAAATTCGATTACTTTCTTCTGGAGCGATAGTACTCGTGGGGCATTGTAAGCTCAAGGCGTTTGCCTGTGCCGTCGGCTACGCAGTCCAGAGGTCTCTCGGCAATCTGAACAGGCATGCCTGTCTGCTGCATAATCAGAAGGTCCAGACCGCGGAGCAGTGCACCGCCGCCTGTGAGCATAATGCCGTGGTCAATGATGTCGGCAGAGAGCTCGGGGGGAGTTTTCTCCAGAGTTGTTATAATGGCATCGATAATCTGTGAGAGGGGATCAGCCAGAGCATCTCTTACCTCGGCGGCAGTGATGGTGATGTTCTTGGGAAGACCATCCATCAGGTTTCTTCCCTTGATGCACATCTCGCCCTCATCCTCGTAAGGATAAGCGGAGCCGATGCCGATTTTGATATCCTCAGCGGTGCGTTCGCCGATAAGGAGATTATACTTTTTCTTGATGTAGGACATAATTGCCTCGTCAAACTTGTCGCCGGCTACACGGGCAGAGCAGGAGGTAACGATATCGCCAAGGGAGATGATTGCAACCTCGGAGGTGCCGCCGCCGATGTCAACTACCATGCTGCCGGTAGGTTCTGCAACGGGCAGACCTGCGCCGATAGCTGCTGCCATGGGTTCTTCGATAAGCTCAACGTCCTTGCCGCCTGCTTCTCTTGCGGCATCCTCAACAGCATTCTTCTCAACTTCGGTAACACCCGAGGGAATACAGATAACTATACGGGGACGGGAGAAGAAGTTGGAGCGGACGGTTTTTCTGATAAAATGTTTCAGCATGGAAGCAGTAATCTGGAAGTCGGCAATAACACCGTCCTTGAGAGGACGCACGGCAACAATTGAGCCGGGAGTACGGCCGATCATTTCCTTTGCCTGAGAACCCACTGCCAGAACAGAGTCGTTGCGGATATCAACTGCAACAACGGAGGGCTCTCTCAGAACGATGCCCTTTCCCTTCATAAAGACCAGAGTGTTTGCTGTACCCAGGTCGATGCCTATATCTTTTGTGAATGAAAACATAAAGTTTCCCCTTTCTGCGTTTGATTGCCGCATAATATGTGCACGGCATATATGGTATTATATATAACTTAATAATTATACTCGGTTTTTGTGTCTATTTCAACCACAAGTTGTCGCAGGTGTGTGGCGGTGACACACTAAATTTAGTGTGTAGAAGAAAAAGCGCATTATTCAGGCCTTACCCGTAGAGCCGAAGCCGCCGTCACCTCTCGCTGTGTCAGAGAGTTCCGCTGTCTCAACTACAGGCATCAGCGATACAGGAGAAACTACAAGCTGAGCAATTCTCTCGCCGGGAGTTATGGTGTAGGGTGTCTTTGAAATATTGCAAAGACCTACGCAGACCTCACCGCGGTAGTCGCTGTCCACAACACCCACGGAGTTTGCCAGAGTGATGCCGTGCTTTATGGCAAGTCCCGAGCGGGCAAAAATGTATGCAACATAGTCGGGTGAGGGCAGCTCAATGGCAATGCCTGTGGGGATAAGGCTGATATCCCCCGGGTTGAGGGTGACATCACTGTCGAGAAGGGCATACAGGTCCATACCTGCGGAGCCCTCGGTGGCACGCTTGGGCACAGCGGCACCTTCGCGAAGTTTTTTTACTTTCAGCGTCATTTCCATAACATAACCTCTTTCCTGCAAAAATTAAGGTGTTCTTGCAAAATGTATACAAAATTCTTTTTAGAAATTCCTAATAAGAAACATAAAAGCGGGGTTAATTCCCTGTGGGAAAAAGTTTAATTCCTTTTAATAATTCCTCAAAATCAATTAAAGTTTTGTTAATTATTTAACACCTCTGTAATATAATCCACGGGTGAAATCTTTGGGATTTTGATGAATGCTCAAAAAAACGTTATTGTTTTCCACTTTTTCCACAGAGTTTTCCACAGAAAAACGGAAAACATTAAAATCCAATGAGGAAAAATCCTTTAGCACTTTATCCAGCTGAAGCGGTACGGAATTTAGAATTTCGGTACATATTCCGTCACAGGTGAAAATGAATTTTTTACCTATCCTATCTTGCAAAAATTGCGTTTTGTTGCAGTCTCTGCAGGCGTTTTTCTTTGTGTGTCCGGGACAAGCACGGGTAAGCATCAGGGGAAGATACCCCCCTGAGATTATGCCGCGGGGAATATTGCCGCCAAGGGAGTTTATCTGGCTGTGAGTCAGCTCAAAGCTCACCACTACGTCTTTGAGTCCGGTTTCTTCTGCCCACAGCAGTGATGAGGTGTTGAAGAGATTGAGTCCGAAGTCGCCGTGGATAGCAAATCCAAGTTCGCGTCCAAGATAGACAGCACCAAGGTTTCCTGCAAGAACGCGGCGGACGCCCAGTTCTTGTGCTTTCGTGAGAGCGTTGCGGATTTTCTCTTCTTTACCGAACATTCCTCGGGGAATTTCAAGTCCTATATTGAAGCCTCGGTTTATGAGGGACGAGAGTTTTTCGGGGGAGGAAAACAGAGGGACAAATATAATCTCACAATCCTTATATGCGTCGGGAATATCGGTGTGAGTAAACCTTGCTCTTTGAGTGGTTTTCGGAGTCTCAGGTGTGTGAGCAGGGGCTTTTATATATTCGGGGGGAACTTCACTTCTTTTATAACTCTCTGTGCGAAGTGATGAGAGTTTTCCGAGTGCACAGCGGCGCATCTCGTTTATAGCCTTTGCCGGCAGAGAGATGTTTTGGTCAATTTGAATATCAATGGCATCGGGAAGATATGGCGTTCCGCCGCATTTTGAGAGCAGGGCGGTGATTTTTTCCTCTGTGAGAGGGACATTCAATGCCTCTTCTGCGCACATTGAGCCCTCGGTGGTCACGGTGAATTTTCCGTCGGTGACACAGAGGAGGGGTGTTTTTGAAAGCCTTGCTTCAAATTGCATTTTTACGGGAACATCGGAAATCTCATTTTTATATCCCTGACGGATGCGGGAAAGGAGAGTGCTGTCCGCCTGAATAACATCTTCTTTGCGACGATAGCCGAACATATCTTTATTTCTGTTTCCCAAAAGGTAGCCGTCGGTAAAACCTGTTCGGGAGAACACCGCCTCAAGCTCCTCTCGGGTATTGGTGGAAACAAATCCGAGATCCCGCATTTCTCGTGCGGCTTTTGTGGCGGCACTGACATATTCGGGGCGTTTCATCCTGCCCTCAATTTTTGCCGAGGTTATGCCCAGTTCTTCAAGTTTAGAGAGGTGGTTTATCAGGCTGTTATCCTTAAGCGATAAACTGAAATCAGAGCCGCCCGATAGTGAAAAGGGCAGTCGGCAGGGCTGGGCACACATGCCGCGGTTGCCTGAGCGCTCTCCGAGCATTGCGGAGAAGTAGCACTGGCCTGATACGGACATACATAGAGCACCGTGAACGAATACCTCCAGCTCAATGGGACAGCTTTCGGCTATTTCGCGGATTTCCTTCAGCGAGAGTTCTCGGGAGAGAACCACCCTTTTGAAGCCTGCCTCCCAGAGAAGTTTTGCTCCGGAAGGAGTGTGGACGCTCATCTGGGTAGAGCCGTGAAGACGGAGCATTGGCAGGTGAATTTTAAGAAGTCTTGCCAGTCCCACATCCTGAATAATCAGGGCATCAATGCCCTTATTGTAAGCATAGGTTGCAAGGTCAAGAGCTCTCTGCATCTCGCTGTCAGAAATGAGGGTGTTGAGGGTGAGATATGCCCTTTTGCCATGAATATGGCAGTAGTCTATGGCTTCACAGAGTTCGTCGGGTGTGAAGTTTTTGGCAGAACTTCTGGCAGAGAAGTCGGTGGCACCCAGATATACTGCATCTGCACCTGAGCGGATGGCGGCAACAAGACTGTCCATTCCACCCGAAGGAGCAAGTATTTCAATTTTTTGCATAGATAAAGTGCTCCTTTCGGCAGAATTTTACCCCGTAACTCAGGTATAATCAGAATGAAACTCAGATGAAATCTGTGTCAAAGATGCTGTACTGAAAAGGTTCTTCGGGAAGACCCTTTTCGTCGGTAGTTGCTGCAGGGGTTGCAGGTTCCTGCTTTTTGTAGAAAGGAGCGGGTTCCTTCTTATCATAAGTGTTTTGTGGGAAGTTCTTGCCGGCATTTTTATTTGCGGGTGAAAAACTCTTATTTGTATTATTTGCATTATTGTTCTTTTCGGATCGGAAATCTTTACCCACAAAAGCTACATGGCGGGATGCAGGAGGGGTGACCTCTTTTTTCGCTGCAGGAGCAGGGGCTTTCTCCTCTTTCACAGGCTCCGCGTTAGCACCCTTTGCGCTTTCTTCACGGAGAAGAAGTTCGTCGATTCTGGCACGGAGGGCCTGGTTTTCGCGGCGAAGCTCCTCGCTGTCTTTGAGGTAATCTTTAATCTGTCCTCTCAGCTCCTCCAGCTTGCGGCGGAGTTTGGTTTCGTCGTCGCAGAGACTGAGTGCTACCATGGTAGCACATGCATCGCGGTTGAGTCGGGGGTTGTCCTTCTGGATACCCTTCATCATAACGTCAACTCTTTCGCCTATGGAGATAACGTACTCGTCGCTCTCCTCGGTGGAGAGGGAGAATCTCTGGCCTGCTACATATATAACTACATTTCTTTTGCTCATAAAAGGTTCATCCTTTCAATGATTTTTATCCATCATAATTATAATACAAAATCAGGAAAAGGAAAAGATAAATTTTAAAATTGTAATTCACTCTGCCTTTTGGTAACTTATTTGTTACTTTATAGTTGTTGCCAAGGAGGGTGATTTGTGATAAAATTAACTATCTTTTTATGGCGGGATTCTGTGATGACAAAAGCAGGTTCCCTCAAATTTTCAGCAAGGAGTATTTATGAACAACACAGAACTAACAGTAAACGACATTGTAAAAATTCTCACAGACAAACTGGAGACCGTCTTTTCGATAACTCCCGAAGAGGCAACTCATGAGCATTTTTACAAGGCAACCGCACTTCTCATGAGAGATATAATGAGTGAGGAGTATGCAAAATTCAAGAGAGAAACAGAAGAGCAGGAGAAGAAGACCGTATACTATCTCTGTATGGAGTTTCTCATGGGTCGCTCTCTTAAAAATAATCTCTGTAATTTAAAAATGGAGAATAAAGTAGCAGAGGCACTCTCAGATTTGGGAGTCTCCATTGATAAGATATATGAGCAGGAGCCTGATGCGGGTCTTGGAAACGGCGGTCTCGGCAGACTTGCAGCATGTTTTCTGGATGGACTTGCATCTCAGGGCTATCCCGCTATGGGATATTCCCTCAGATATGAGTACGGTATCTTTAATCAGAAAATTGTAGACGGCTGGCAGACAGAGCTTCCCGACTTCTGGCTTCCCGGTGGAAGTGTGTGGCTTCACAGCCACCCCGAAAAAGCAGTTGAGGTTTCCTTCGGGGGATACCTTCGTGAGGACTGGATAGACGGCAACCACGTTGTGGGGGTTGAGGATGACACCAAGGTGTTGGCAATTCCCTATGATATGCTGGTGTCGGGCTTCGGGCTCAAGGGCGTTACCAGACTTCGCCTCTGGGCGGCGGACTCCAAGGCATTTGATATGCAGCTCTTCAACGATGGTAAGTACCTGAGAGCTGTGGAGCAGAAGGCAATGGCGGAGAGCATTACCAAGGTGCTCTATCCCGGTGATAACCACTCTGAAGGTAAGAGCCTTCGTCTTAATCAGCAGTATTTCCTTGTGTCGGCAACAGTTCAGGATATTATCCGCCGCCACCTGAGAAAGTACAAGACCCTTACAAATCTGGGCGAGAAGGTTGCAATTCACCTCAACGATACCCATCCTGTGCTTGCAGTACCCGAACTTATGAGAATTATGCTTGACGAGTGCGGCTACAAGTGGGACGATGCATGGGCAATCGTAAAGAAAACAGTAGCATATACCAACCACACAGTTATGAAGGAAGCTCTTGAGTGTTGGGGCGAGGATATGTTCCGCCAGAAGCTTCCCCGTATATATCAGATAGTCTGCGAAATCAACCGCCGATATCTGGAGGAGCTTAAATGGAAGGGTGTTTCCGATGAGCAGATAAGAAGAATGTCCGCTATCGGAGACGGCTATGTGAAGATGGCAAATCTTGCTGTGCTTTCAAGCCACAAGGTCAACGGCGTTTCCGCCTTGCACAGCGAGATTCTCAAAGAAACCGTTTTTAGTGATTTTTATAGTGTTGAACCTCAGAAGTTTACCAATGTCACCAACGGTATTGCTCACAGACGCTGGCTCTGCCAGTCAAACCCCGGACTATCATCTCTCATTGAGGAGCTCTGCGGCGACAGGTTTATGACGGACGCCTCGGCTCTTCAGGATTTGCTCCGATATGCAGATGACAGAGGGGTGCTTTCAAGACTTGCTGAAATAAAGAGAAGCAACAAGGTTTATATGGCGCAGGAGATCAAACGCACAAATCTCATTACCATTGACCCCGATTCCATCTTTGATGTGCAAGTCAAGAGACTGCACGAATACAAGCGCCAGCTTCTCAATGCACTCAACATTCTGGTAACTTACAGAATGCTCCGCGACAATCCCAGTATGGATTTCCCCCCCAGAACCTACATCTTCGGTGCAAAGGCGGCTCCCGGCTACTACTTTGCAAAGCAGATTATACAATTCATTGTGAAGCTTGCAGACATAATCAACAACGACCCTGCAGTAAGCGGCAAGCTCCGTGTGGTATACCTTGAAAATTACCGTGTAACAACTGCAGAGAAGCTGATGCCTGCGGCAGAGATTTCCGAGCAGATTTCTCTGGCAGGTACAGAGGCATCGGGTACAGGTAATATGAAGTTTATGATAAACGGTGCTGTTACCCTTGGTACCCTTGATGGTGCTAATGTAGAAATCTGTGACGCGGTGGGTAGGGACAATATACTGATTTTCGGTATGACTACTCCCGATGTAAACGCAGAGAAGGCAAGAGGCTACAATCC
Source organism: Ruminococcus sp. (assembly GCA_017395925.1). Lineage (GTDB taxonomy): Bacteria > Bacillota > Clostridia > Oscillospirales > Acutalibacteraceae > Ruminococcoides. The sequence continues at coordinate 20,711 of JAFQNJ010000050.1, forward strand.
CTCGGATATCGTAAATTCCAACTATCTTATCAAGGGTGCGTTGGATGAGATGCGCCACATGGGATTCTCTCACATTGCGGATTCTCTCCAGTACAACGACCCCTATATGGTACTTCGCGACTTTGATTCCTACAGAAAGGCACAGAACCTGTCGGGAGATATTTACAGAGACCGCCTGAGATGGAACAAGATGTCTCTCCGGAATATTGCAAAAGCAGGAGTTTTTGCGGCAGACAGAGCTATTAATGATTATGCAGAGCTTATCTGGAACTTAAAGCCTCTGGACTGATTTTTCTGAAAATCTGAAAACAAAATATAATTATAAAAGCGAACACCGCCTCCGAGATTCCGGAGACGGTGTTCTGCTTTTTGGGGAAATGAGGTTATGACTTATGGGGGTAATTATTAAAAGGTGGGGCAGACGGGAATGTCTGCATAAAGGGCACTCAAAGCACGATAGAGAGCGTCATACTGCGTATTGACTTCCTCTGCAGTGAGGTTTTCTCTCTCAAGGAGAGCAAGTGCGGCATCTCTTTCGGCGTAAACTTTTTGCATATCATCGGGATGGTAGCCGGGGTCAAAGGGGGGAGTGCAGTATTCGTCGATAAGATATCTCAGTTTTGCTACGGACTCGCTGAGGTCGGCATCTTCTCCGATACCTGCAATCTTCTTCTGGATTGCGGTGGCATCACGGACGGAGAGCTTTTTGTCCTCGTCAAAGTCCTCCACAACCTCTGCCATATCAAAGGTGTAAGCAGGGGTCAGTTTGAAGTCTGCCAGTTTCTTCTGAAGATATGTGGCATCTTTTACAGTGAGCACTCCGTCACCGTCGGCATCACCCTTGAGTGCGCAGGGAATGTCGCTGTTCCATACGGCATCCTCGATAACAGTAAGTCCGCTCTCTGCGGCTTCTCTGAGGGTGAGAAGTTCGCCATTTTTGAGGTATACATAGTAAGGAAGAGCACCGCTCTGATAGTTGGTGCGGGTGGAGACCACGTAGTCGCCGATTACCTCGATGTGAGCGCCGTCGTAAATGGCACCCTGACCGATTTCGATAAGCACATAATCGGGAGTTGCACCTTCTTCGTCGGTGGTTACAAGGAAAAGCTCCTCGTAGTGGTAGTAGCAACCTGCGAAGTCGTCGTTTCCGATACCCAGGGTAGTGATTACGTCATACTCTCTGTCAGAGAGCTTTGTGCTGTAGGGGAAGTGGGCGGCAACATCGTCGATATCCACAATTCCTGCTTCATAAGCATCGGTGATATCATAGGTTACACCCTGGTTATCCATAGCATAGAGACCGATGGGGTTCTTGAATTCAGAGCCGAAAAGTCCTCCGTTGAAGAACACGTATTGTCCCACGAGGAGACTGGTCTCCACCTCACCTGCCGCAAGTCCTGCACCAAGAAAAACTGTGGCTTCGTCCTGTGTGGTTACCACCCATACGGCGGCTTCTTCCTCCAGATATTCCCCTGCTTCGGGATACTTCTTGAGGAGAAAGTCGATGTAGGAATTGCGGGCAGCCGAAACTACGTCTTCGTCCTCGATATAGTTCCACTCAAAGGGCGGGTCGGGTCTTGTGTAGGCAGAGGCAGACATAGGCATTGCGCATAAACCTGCCAGTATTAAAAGGCAAAGTGTAACGGATAATATTTTTTTCATGGAAAACACCTCTCTCAGGAGTAATTGGTAGGGGCTTAGAGTTTCTTTTTATAAGGATAAAATGAGAATATAATAATTTCAGAAAATTTTAAAATCCTGCAATCTTTTTCTGGATTGCGGTGGCATCTCTAACGGTCGCCTTTCCGTCTCTATCAAAGTCGGTGACAGCCTCCAACAGAAGGTCATTCTCAATAAGCGAAGGAGAGTTAAGCCCGACAAGGCTCTTTTGTATGGTTGTTGCATCCTTGACGGTGAGTTTTTCGTCACCGTCCCTGTCACCCATAAGACCTGCAGGAACATTTGCTTCGGTGAAGAATCTTTCAATACCTTCGACCCTGTTTTCAAAAGCCTCCCTCAGAGGAACCAGACCGTCACTCTCGGGAAGATATACGTAGTAGGCAAGCGGGTCGGGGGTGTAGTGGTAGGGAGATACAACTGTATAGTCGCCAAAATATTCAATTACGGTTTCTTTGTGCTCTATGTCTTCAAGTGCATGGCACACAGCGTATCCAAAGGCTGATTCGTCACCTGTGGCGGGGATGTATTCGTAGACCTGTTCCCAGCTTTCATAAGCCCAACCCCAGCTCTGCACAGGGAGATTCAGTCTGGTTACACAGGCGTATTCCGCATCGGTCAGACGGTAGTGGTCGGGATAATGTGCAGCGAAATCTTCAAGGTCTACAAGCCCCTTTTCGTATGCATCAATCAGGTGCATACATTCGCCGTTATTTTTCATAGCATAGAGTCCGATGGGGTTTTTGTATTCTTTTCCGTATAAATTATAGTTGAAGAATATGTATCTGCCGATAATCTGTGAGGTTTCTACGGGAGAGGCGTGTGTTGCGGCAAAGAAGATAGTTGCTTCATCCTGTGTGCAATAAACCAGCATGGGAAGTTCTATTAAAGAAAGGTTAAAGTCGATTTCCTCGGGTGGTATAAACTCCAAGAACGACTCCTTGCACGCCGAGATGATTTCTTCGTCTTCAATGAAAGTCCATTCGAGTTTGCCTGAAGGTCTTTCATATGCCGAGACAGGCAGAGAGAAAACTCCTGCCAGTATTAAAATGCAAAGTGTAACGGATAATATTTTTTTCATGGAAAACACCTCTCAGGGATTTTTCAAAGCACTTAAAATCTGCTTTCGTTAATAATACAAGGCAAAGCGGCAAATTGTCTCAAAAAATTTTCAAAAATTTTTCACTATAAAAAAGAAGCAGGATGCACTATGATTAAAGTACATCCTGCAAAGTTTTTGCAAAGAGGTATGGATTTTTAGTAAATACTACTCTTCTTCCTCGGAAGTTTCAACCTTTTCTGCAAGGACGGTGAGAATTCTTCGGTCCTCGGTTTCAGCGGCAGTAAAACGTACCCCTGCGGCTTCAATGCTTGGCTTTTCGCCTTTGTCGGGGATTCTGCCCAGTTTATCAAGGAAAAATCCTGCCAGGGTGTCGCAGTCGGTTTCGGGGAGGGTCACCGAGAGGAGCTCTTCCACGTCCTCAATGGGGGTGGCTCCGTCGATGGTGAAGCGGTTATCTCCCAGAGAGAGGATGTCCTCCTCTTCGTTGTCATATTCGTCCTGAATGCTTCTTCCGAGAATGTCCTCGATAAGGTCTTCCATAGTGAGAAGACCCTCGGTGCCGCCGTACTCGTCCACAACTATGGCGAGCTGGGTCTTTGCCTTTATCATCTCGGTGAAAAGTTCAGAGCAGTTCTTTGTTTTGGGAACAAATATTACCTCGCGGGTAATGTCGGTGAGCTTGAAGTTTTCGGGGACTTCCTCGGTGATGTACCTGAGAAGGTCTTTGACATAGAGCACACCTGCGATGTTGTCGATGGTTTCGTGGTATACGGGGATGCGGGAAAAGCCTGAATCAATGGCGGTTTTTACCACATCGGAGAGGGTGTCTGTGTCCTCTACCGCCGCCACGTCGGTGCGGTGGGTCATTATTTCGCAGGCGGTGGTGTCGTCAAAGTCAAAGAGGTTTTCGATGATGTCCTTTGTGCTGTCACCGATAACGCCTTTTTCCTGACCTTCTTCAACCAGAGAGAGGATTTCCTCCTCTGCTTCCTGCTGTTTCTCCTCGTGACTCTTTGTGCCAAAGAGCTTTTGTATCAGAGAGGGAGTCTTTTTATGTTGCTGTAAGTTACCTGAATCGTCAGGCATAATATTCATCCTTTCGGAAATTTTTTGAAGACTTTAACAAAAATTTATCAAGTCTTCTATAAGTTTACAAAAAATCCAATAAAAAGTCAATGAAATGGTTTTTATGTACTTTACAAGCGAAACAAAAAGTGATATTATTTACGGTGATACAGAATGTATCAAAGTTTTTCTATTATGTGCGGAATACCGCATTTATATTTTAAGGAGGTAATTCCAATGGCAAGAAACAGAAAGACCATGGACGGTAACAACGCTGCGGCTCACGTATCCTATGCGTTTACCGAGGTTGCGGGCATTTATCCTATCACTCCCTCTTCCCCCATGGCAGACTATGTAGACCAGTGGTCAGCACAGGGACTCAAGAACATCTTCGGCACAACCGTTAAGGTTGAGGAGATGCAGTCCGAAGCAGGTGCTGCAGGTACAGTTCACGGCTCACTTAACGCAGGTGCACTTACCACCACCTACACAGCATCACAGGGTCTCCTGCTGATGATTCCCAACATGTACAAAATCGCCGGTGAGCTTCTGCCCTGCGTATTCCACGTATCCGCAAGAACAGTTGCATCTCACGCACTTAATATTTTCGGTGATCATTCCGACGTTTATGCATGTCGTCAGACCGGTTTCGCAATGCTTGCAGAGACCAATACTCAGGAAGTTATGGACCTTGGTGCAGTTGCTCACCTTGCATCCATCAAGAGCTCCGTTCCCTTCATCAACTTCTTCGACGGTTTCAGAACCTCTCACGAGATTCAGAAAATCGAGGTTTGGGACTTTGATGACCTGAAGGAAATGACCGACATGGAGGCTGTTGAGAAGTTCCGTAAGCGTGCTCTCAACCCCGAGCGTCCCGTAATGCGTGGTTCTCACGAGAACGGCGACATCTTCTTCCAGCACAGAGAAGCTTGTAACAAG
>JAFQNJ010000051.1 GCA_017395925.1 Ruminococcus sp.
CCACGGGCTCTGCCTCGGGGATTACTTCGGGGGTAACTTCCTCCACCACAGGCTCTGCCTCAGGAATAACCTCGGGGGTAACTTCCTCCGCCACGGGCTCTGCCTCGGGGATTACTTCGGGGATAACTTCCTCCGCCACGGGCTCTGCCTCGGGGATTACTTCGGGGATAACTTCCTCCACCGCGGGCTCTGCCTCGGGGATTACTTCGGGGATAACTTCCTCCGCCGCGGGCTCTGCCTCGGGGCTTACCTCGGGGGTAACTTCCTCCGCCACGGGCTCTGCCTCGGGGATAGCCTCAGGGATAACTTCCTCCGCCACGGGCTCTGCCACGGGGATTACTTCGGGGATAACTTCCTCCGCCACGGGCTCTGCCTCGGGGATTACTTCGGGGGTAACTTCCTCCGCCACGGGCTCTGCCTCGGGGATTACTTCGGGGGTAACTTCCTCCACCACAGGCTCTGCCACGGGAGCAGGAGGAACTATAACCGCTGTGCCGCAGGATGTGCAGAACTTGAGTCCCTCTTTAAGCTCTTTTCCGCAAGCATAGCAGAAAAACTTCCTGACAGGTGCCTCTGCCACAGGTGCAGGAACAGATGCAGTTTCAGGCTTGGGACCGGGTGCACCGCATACAGTGCACTTTGTGCTGTCCTTCGAAATCTCGGCACCGCAACTTTTGCAAAGAACCAGACCCTTGAGTTCTCTTATTCTTGCTTTATTTTCGTCTATAACCTTCAGTGCACCGTTGATAGCTGAAAACATTTCGGCATACTCTTCGCCGAAATCCTCTTTGTGCAGAGAATAATAAAGTTTGCCTATCTCTGTGTAATTCTTATTTATAACCGCATTCTGCGAATTGATGGAATTCTGAAACTTTGAAATCTCATTATGGTCCTTGGTCTTCTGCACCGCAGACTGACCCGCCTCTGTAATCTTCTTTTCCAAATCATCAAAAAATGCCATAATACCTCTTCCTCTCCTGAAAACATTCACAGTTCTACATATTTATACTTTATTTTAGCATAATAAAATCTCATTATCAATACACTTAAGTAAATATACTGTGACAATTTTGATACATCTCCCCTCAAAATTTGTTGTAAACATCTGCTGTTTGTGGTATTCTTGATATAAAGTCAACTAAACTGTGAGGTTTGCTATGAAGAATCACAGAATTCAGATATCGGCACTTCTGATTTTCGCAATGCTGTGGGGACTTTTCCTTTCAGGATGCAGCGAAAAAACTTCAAAGGAAACTGCCGAAATATACGCCCTTGACACCATAGTCAACATCACCGCCTACGGCGAAAACTCCACCAACGCCATAGAAAATGCCAAAGCGGAGATTATGAGGCTTGAGAAGCTTTTTTCTGTAACCAGAGAAGGCAGCGATATATCAAGGATAAACAGTGCAAAAGGCGAAAGTGTCAGGGTTTCAGAGGAAACCTTTGAGCTCATAGCCGCGGCTGTTGATGCCGCCGTGCTCACCCAAGGCAGATTCGACATAACCCTCTGCGGAGTGCTGAAGCTCTGGGGATTTACCGAAGAAAACTACCGTGTCCCCTCAAAGGAGGAGATATCACGGGAACTTGAGAAAACAGGCTACGAAAAAATCGCCCTCTCCTCCCCCGACGAGGTTCTTGTTCCCGATGGTACTAAAATTGATTTAGGCGGCATTGCCAAGGGCTACATAGGCGACAGACTTGCCGAGGTAATGAAAAGTGCAGGCTGTGAATACGGAGTTATCTCCCTTGGCGGAAATGTGCGCACCTTCGGAGAGAAGGAGCAGGGCGAGAGCTTCGTTGTAGGCATTCAGCATCCCCAATCAGGCGGGTACTTTGCCACCCTTCAGACAGGCGAGGCATCGGTTATCACCTCGGGAGCATATCAGAGGAATTTCACAGAAAACGGCAAAACTTACCATCACATTCTGAACTCTGAAACAGGCTACCCTGCTGAAAGTGACATCGAATCCGTTACCGTAACGGGCGCTGACGGAGCTTTATGTGATGCTCTCTCCACCGCCTTGTTTGCAGGAGGCAGCAGCTATGCAGAAAAGCTTCAGGAAGAGCTTGGAAGTTTTGAATACGTCATTCTCCTGAAAGACGGTGATGTTCTCGTCTCTGAGGGGCTAAAAGGAAAATTCTCACTCAGTGCCGATTATCAGAACCTTAATATCAGATACATATAAAACGGACAGAGTGCCTCTTATCAGGTACTCTGTCCTATGTTTTTTCACAAATCTTCTATGCTCAAAATAAAATGTATTGTCATGGTATAAACCCCGAAAACCTTGGCAAAAATAAATACAAACAAAGCGTCGGAGTGAAATGAATGAACATAAAAAGAGGAGATATATTCTATGCTGACCTAAGTCCCGTGGTGGGCTCTGAACAAGGCGGAGTGAGACCTGTGCTTATCGTGCAGAACAATATGGGCAACAAATACAGCCCCACGGTTATTGCCGCCGCCATTACCAGCCAGCAGTCAAAAGCAAACATTCCCACACACATCACTATAGAAAGCGACTCAAGTGGACTGACAAAAAACAGCGTTGTGCTTCTGGAACAGGTACGTACCATTGACAAAAAGCGTCTGCGTGAAAAAATGGGAAGTATCGGTCCCTCCACCATGAGCCGCATTGACGAGGCAATATCCATATCCATGGGGCTCAGCCTCAACTTCTGACAAAAAAACTGCGATGCACATATTATGCATCGCAGTTTTGTATTTTATTTATCACAGATTACTCGGCAACAGCCGCTTTGAGTGCATCAACTCTGTCTGTAAGCTCCCACTTGACAGGCAGGTCTTCTCTGCCCATGTGGCCGTAAGCCGCAAGGGGTCTGTACTTTGTATTAAGAAGGTCAAGGTCGCGGATGATACTTGAGGGTCTGCAGTCAAAGACCTTGTCCACAGCCTTTGCGATAGCCTCATCGCTGTACTTTGAGGTACCGAAGGTGTCAACAAATACGGAAACAGGCTTTGCAACGCCGATAGCATAAGCAAGCTGAACCTCGCACTTTGTGGCAATCTTTGCGGCTACAATATTCTTTGCAATGTATCTGCAGTAATATGCGGCACTGCGGTCAACCTTTGTGGGGTCTTTGCCGGAGAATGCACCGCCGCCGTGACGGGAATATCCGCCGTAGGTATCAACGATAATCTTTCTGCCTGTAAGACCTGAATCACCGCAGGGACCGCCGATTACAAATCTGCCTGTGGGGTTGATGAAGTACTTTGTATTCTCATCAAGAAGTTCTTGAGGGATAACGGGCATAATAACCTCACGGAGCAGGTCCTCACGGATAGTCTCGAGAGTAACATCAGCGGTGTGCTGAGTAGAAACTACTACGGTATCAACTCGCAGAGCCTTGCCGTCCTCATACTCAACGGAAACCTGAGTTTTGCCGTCGGGATAGAGATAGTCAAGGGTGCCTGACTTTCTCACATCGGTGAGTCTCTTTGCCAGCTTCTGTGCCAGAGAAATGGGCAGGGGCATAAGCTCCTCTGTCTCGTCACAGGCAAAGCCGAACATCATACCCTGGTCGCCTGCACCAAGCTGGTTGAGGGTATCTGCCTCTCCGTCCTTGAGCTCAAGGGAGTTGTTGACGCCCATTGCAATGTCAGAGGACTGCTTGTCAAGGAAAACATTGACCTTGCAGGTGTTGCCGTTGAAGTCGCAACCGTCGTTGTCGTAGCCGATATCGCAGGCAACCTCTCTTGCGATAGCCTCAGCATCAAGCTCGCAGTCGGCGGTAATCTCACCCATAATATTGATCATACCTGTGGTGGCAGTTACCTCACAAGCAACGTGTGCATTCTTATCCTTGCTGAGAATGTAGTCAAGAACAGCATCGGAAATCTGGTCGCAGACCTTATCGGGATGGCCCTCGGTAACAGATTCGGAAGTAAAAAGATACTTAGCCATAATAAATCTCCTTTCAAATACATATAAAAAGCCGCCGTCGGGTACCGACAGCGGCAATTAAAACTCATCTTTCGGTACTCCGCAGGATTTGGCACCTTACCAAACTTAAGCAGGTTGCCGGACGTCACAGGGCCTGTTCCCTCAGTCACTCTTGATAAGCGGATATTTAATTCAACACGACAATTATAACATCTTATCGAAAATTGTCAAGAGGTTTATCTTTCCTCTCTGAAATAAGAGAGTCCCAGAGACGCAGGGGGCTGATGCTCACGCTTCTTTCTCATACTTGTGAAGACAAGCACGATAATGGTAACGACGTAAGGAAGCATCTTGAAGAGCTCCTGAGTCTCAACTCCCAGACCCTTTGCATAGGTATTGGCGTTGAAGAGTGCACCGAAGAGGAAGGCACCGAAAATTGCAAGGTGGGGCTTCCACAGTGCGAAGATTACCAGTGCAATTGCCATCCAGCCTCTGTCACCGAAGGCGTCGTTTGACCAGCTTCCGGTTGCATACGCCATAACGTACTGAAGACCGCCCAGACCCGCAATGGCAGAACCGATGCAGGTGGCAACATACTTGTACTTGGTAACGTTGATACCTGCCGCATCAGCAGTTGCAGGATTCTCACCCACAGCTCTGAGGTTGAGGCCTACTCTTGTTTTGGAGAGAACAATGGATGCGATTATCGCAATGATAATTGACAGATAGGTGAGAAAATCAAAGGAGAGGAAAAGCTCTCCGAACCAGCCAAGGTCATCTGCAAAGGGGAGCTTTGTACAGAAGAACGAGCTGGTCTTTCCCAGAGAGATAGAGGGCATATCGCTCTCAATAAGCTTAATGAGAGAACCGCCAAGAAAGTTACCCAGACCGATACCGAAGGTGGTGAGAGCCAGACCGGTAACGTTCTGATTAGCTCTGAGGGTAACTGTAAAGAAGCTGTAGATAAGTCCCATCAGAATAGAACCCAGTATAGAACAAAGCAGAGGAATGCAAACTGCAAGGAAGGGGTTCATATTGTCGATGTTGTTGCCGCAGGAGTTCTCGTAGATGAATGCACCTGTAACTCCACCGATGGCACCAACGTACATAATGCCGGGGATACCGAGGTTAAGATGACCTGACTTTTCGGTGATGATTTCGCCTGTTGCACCGTAGAGCATGGGCACACCGATGAGGATTGCTCTTACAATATAAGAAATCATGCCTTAACCTCCTTTTTGGAATGACGGAATTTCACAGAATAGCGGATGAAGAACTCGCAGCCTACAACGAAGAGAATTACGATACCTACCGCGATATCTGCAAAGGAAGAGTTGAGTCCGCAGGCTTCGGTAACCTTGCCCGAACCCATATTCAGGAAGATAACCAGAGCAGACATAATAACCATAACAAAGGGATTAAACTGACCCAGCCACGAAACCATAATAGCTGTAAAGCCCTGACCGCCTACAGTATTTGTATCAATGGAATGGTCGGTACCTGCAACCAGAAGCATACCTACAACACCGCAAACGGCACCGGAAATAATCATTGTGCGGATGATAACCTTCTTGATGTTGATACCGATATAACGTGCGGTGTTGCGGCTCTCGCCCACAACGTTGATTTCGTATCCCTGCTTGCTGTAGTTAAGATAAACATACATAAGCACGGTGATTACTAGAACAATAATTACATTGAGAAGGTACTCATTATCTGCGATAATGGGAAGATTACCTGTGGAAACAGGGTTAATCTTGTTGGAGCCGCCGCCCTCAAGATAGAGGTAATACTTGACTATCTGGGTGGCAACATAGTTCATCATAAGGGTGAAAAGTGTTTCGTTGGTGTTGTACTGTGCCTTGAATATCGCCGGTATAACGCCCCACAAGGCACCCGCCGCCATACTGGATACAAGGATAACCAGAAGCAGTACGGGATAAGGAAGCTTGTCGCCCAGCTCTATCATACAAATCATTGATGCAAGTCCGCCTGCAAGTGCCTGTCCTTCGGCACCGCAGTTCCAGAACTTCATCTTGAATGCAGGAGTAACTGCCAGAGAAAGTCCAAGGAGAATCGCGGTTCTCTGCAGGAATATCCAGAGCATAACCGTGGAGCCTTTTTCAAGTCGTCCGAAGGCACCTCTGTACATTGTCTCGTAAATCTTGAAGAAACTTTCTTTGGTAAGGAGCATTGAAATAACACCTACAACCAGAAGTGCCACAACTATGGCGGCAATACGGATAAGCCACGCCTGCCACCACTTGAGGTCGTCACGCTTTGCAAGATGGAAGGGAGCCTCAAAGCCGTGTCTTGCAGTTTTCTCTTTACTCATTCGTATCACCTGCACTTTCGTTTGTAGTTTTTGTCATAAGAATACCAAGCTCTTCCTTGGTGGCGGTTCTGCCATCAACGATGCCTGTTATTCTGCCTGAACCGATAACCATAATTCTGTCGCAGAGCTCAATAAGTGCGTCGAGGTCTTCGCCTACGAAGATAACCGCAACGCCCTTCTCCTTCTGCTCGTTGAGAAGGTTATATATCGTATATGAGGAGTTGATATCAAGTCCTCTTACGGGATAAGCTACCATAAGCAGTTTGGGGGAGGAAGCAATCTCTCGACCTACCAGCACCTTCTGGATATTACCGCCCGAAAGCTGACGGACGGGAGTTGATGTGCCGGGAGTAACAACCGCAAGCTCCTCAATAATACGCTCTGCAAGGTCCTTGGGAGCCTTTCTGTGCAGGAACATTGACTTGCCCTTGCGGTAGCTTCTCAGCATCATATTATCGGTGATATCCATATTTGCCACAAGACCCATACCAAGTCGGTCCTCGGGCACGAAGGAAAGACGCACACCCAACTCTCTTATCTGTCGGGGAGTTTTGTCTCTAAGATTCTCGGTTTCGCCTGTTTTGGGATTTGTGTAGATAATCTGTCCCGAGTGAACCTTCTGAAGTCCTGCAATAGCCTCCAGAAGCTCGCGCTGTCCGCTGCCCGCAATACCTGCAATACCGAGAATCTCTCCGCCGCGGGCAGTAAAGGTAACATCGGAGAGCACCTTGACTCCTGCTCGGTTCTGGCACTCAAGGCCCTCAACCACAAGTCTGTCGGTGGGATTCTTGGGCTCGCTTCTCTCGATATTCAGCGAAATCTTCTTGCCCACCATCATCTCGGTAAGCTCTGACTCTGTGGTCTCTGCAGTATTGACGGAACCGATATATTCACCCTTACGAAGTACTGAAACTCTGTCGGAAAGTTCCATAACCTCTGCAAGCTTGTGGGTGATGATGATAATGGCTTTGCCCGCCTCTCTCATACGGCGAAGAACCGCAAAGAGCTTCTGAATCTCCTGAGGAGTAAGTACAGCGGTGGGCTCATCGAGAATAAGAATGTCCGCACCTCGGTAGAGCACCTTCACAATTTCAACGGTCTGCTTCTCGGAAACAGACATTGTGTAGACCTTCTTCTCGGGGTCAAGGTCAAAGCCGTATTTGTCGCATATCTCGCGGATTTTCTCAGTGGATTTCTTCAGGTCATATTTGCCGTCCTTTATACCGAGAACAATGTTCTCTGCGGCAGTAAAAACATCAACCAGCTTGAAGTGCTGATGTATCATACCTATTTTGTACTTATAGGCATCCTTGGGAGAGGTGATGTGTACCTCCTCACCATCCACAAAAATATTACCCTCATCGGGGAAATAAATACCCGATATCATATTCATCAGCGTGGTCTTACCCGAGCCGTTCTCACCCAGAATTGAGAGAATCTCTCCTCTGTTGGCAACAAGGTTGACGTTTCTGTTCGCCACAACCTTGCCGAAGGTCTTGGTAATACCGCGAAGCTCAATAGCAGGTTTCTGAGACATTGGATATCCTCCTTTTTTAAGTTCTCAACAAAACATTTATAAACTAAATATTTTGGTCAGAACCCAAAATAAAACAGGTATGAGGCGGGGACTGAGCCCCGCCTCGAAAGCATTAGAATTAGCCGTAGTTTCTGTCAAGAAGAGTGATGCCGTCGATTTCCATATCGAAGTAAGGAGCACTTCTGAACTTGGACTCGAAGAACACACCGTTCTCGATAACCTCTGTATCCTTCTCAAATGCTGCATCGTAGTCAACGTCTGCCTTGTAGCTTGTAACAGCCTGACCGCCTACTGTGAAGTTAGCGGTGTCGAATACGTTGATAGTGCCGTCAAGGAGCTGAGCCTTAACTTCCTCAAGCTTCTCTACTGTGCCTGCTGCTGCAGCCTTCTCGTTTACGTCTGTGAGAACAACGGAACCTGTCTCGATAGTACCTGTCCAGTCAGCCTCAATAGCCTCGCCCTTCTGAACGCACTCGATCATGTGCTTGAAGTAAGGTGTCCAGTCGATTCTGGAAGAAACGATAAAGGTGTTGGGGCAAGCTGCAACTGTAGAACCGTTGTAAGAAACGTTGGGAACGCCTGCTGTCTCACAAGCTGTGGGAGCACCCATGGAGTCAGCATGCTGAGAAATAAGAACGCAATTTCTTGCAAGGAGTGCTTCAGCAGCATTCTTTTCGTAGTCAACATGATACCATTCACCAGTGAACTGAACGTCCATAGTTACAGTGGGGCAAACAGATTTTGCGCCGAGGTAGAAAGAGGTGTAACCGGAAATAACTTCAGCATATGTGTAAGCGCCAACATAGCCCATCTTTGCCTGATCAGCAGTGATCTTGCCTTCAGCGATCATTTCATTGAGCTTAAGACCTGCAGCAATACCTGCAAGATA
>JAFQNJ010000001.1 GCA_017395925.1 Ruminococcus sp.
GATACCAAATCGTTTCTCGAAAAGCCGTCTGCAAATAAATCAAGTAACATAATTACTCCTTAAAAATCTTTAAAAAACCTTCTTCCTCAAGTCCTTTGAAATTCTGCTGTCTGAGTACCTCATAAACGGCAATGGCAACGGAATTTGAAAGGTTGAGGCTTCTTATATTCTCCAGCATGGGAATTCTTACACATCTGTCGAGGTTTTTCTTTAGTATTTCCTCGGGGATGCCTGCCGATTCCTTGCCGAAGATTAAATATGTGTTTTCGGGATATTCTACTTCCGTATAGCATTTTGGTGCTTTTGTGGACAGATAATAGAAATTACCGCCCTCATTTTTTTCGTAGAACTCCTCTATGTTCTTATAGTAGTGTACGTCAAGATACTGCCAGTAGTCAAGACCTGCACGTTTGAGCTTTGCATCGGTAATTTCAAAGCCGAAGGGCTCAATCATGTGAAGAGATATGCCTGTTGCGGCACAGGTTCTTGATATATTTCCCGTGTTCTGGGGAATTTCGGGTTCAAGCAGTACAACATTAAGTCTTGCCATATTAATAACCCAGTTCCTCTCCCACAAGAATAACCTTTACTCTGTTCTGGATTCTCTGCCTTGCCATGATAACGGTAGTAGCACAGATTCTTTGAGGTGAAGCACAGTTCATGCAGTGACCTGTTTTGGTGCAGGGTGTTTCACAGCCAAGTCTTGTTGCATTTGCGGGTGCTGCGATTTCCTGAACTCTGACCTTTGCCGCCTCTATGTCTTTTACAATTTTATTATAGCCTGCCACAACAATAACACTCTTTGGGCCGAAGGTCATTGCGGCAACTCTGTTGGCATTACCGTCAACATTGTAAAGCTCGCCGTTTTCGGTGATGGCATTTGAGCTTGTGAGATACACGTCGGCAAAGAAGGAGTCGCGGAAAATTTTCTGCACGTCGACACCTTTTTCATATCTATCGAGGAAATTGTAGTTTCCGTTCCTGAGCATATCGAGCACACCTATTTCGTCAAGTGTCATTGAACCGCCCACAGCGACAGTGTCTCCTTCACCTATAAGTGATTCAACAATCTCAAGTGCTTCTTCTGTGCTGTCTACGCATTCGCAGTACATATTGTTATCACGAAGAGCCTCAGCCGTACGCTCCATTTTGAGTCTGATAATGTCATACTTATTCTTATCCACTTACTTTCTCTTTCGCAGAGAAAGTAAGCAAAGAGAACTCGAATTTGTCACCGTTACACAAAAGTAGCATACATTTTCATGATGCACGAACAGCCAATCCCGACCACCAAACGACGGCGGTCGGGATTTACAAAATTCATCAAATGAGTGTGGTAAGCCGCTTGCGTGTCGGGATAGTCCGACAGCAAATATACGGGTAAAATAAGCCATTGTTTTCGCACAAACCCCAAGTGTGAGGAGATAAGCCACCACGGAGAAAGAGGAGAGGTCAGTGCAGACTCTCGGATATTTCTGTTTTTGCTATCATTGGTGTCGAGCCATCTCCTCTTGTTGAGTGGGCAGTTTTGGTTACTAAAAGTAACAGAAAACGCCTTCTGCTGACGGCGGAATCCTAAAAATTAAAGAAAGGTGACTTCCAGTGATTTACACCCTCACCCTCAATCCATCCCTCGACTACCTTCTCAACACCTCCGATTTCACAGTCGGCAAAACTAATAGAAGTAGTCAAGAATCTCTTCA
>JAFQNJ010000052.1 GCA_017395925.1 Ruminococcus sp.
CCTGTACGCTTAGCTGTCTGCACGATTCTCTCTGCTGACTGATCAACCAGCTGGTGATCGTAACCCTTAAGTCTGATTCTGATTTTTTCCTTGACTGCCATAAAAAACGCCTCCTTGTGAATTTTAGTTGGCGGGCTGACTTGCCTACCAGGGCTCGACTCTTTACACACGGCCGGGTGTTTCATCACCCTGCATTAAAAAAGCCGATTAACTTGTGGTTAACCGGGAAGTCCTGGAAAGCAAAATTTGCACAGCTCGGGCATAGCAACCCCTTTGTCCGTTTTGTGCATTCTTAAACTTTGTTTCGCCCGGTTTGAAATCGGACATACTCCACGGAAAAACCGGCTGAAAAGCCGCAACCTCCCGCTTCATCGCATATCATTTATTGCAGTCACGCAACGAGTATTATAATATATATATATGGCAAAATCAAGTGTTTTCGGCAACTTTTTCGCCCTCTTCTCTTGTAGAATTTTAGAGAATTTTTACATTAAATTTTGTTTGTTTTGCACAACGCAAAATTTAGTGCTTTTGCGTGTCACGCCACTATATATTGTGGTTTTGGGAATCTTCCTTTCAAATTTTGTCAGGAAACACCCGGGAGTGTGTCCGCCTGATTCAGGCAAAACCGTAGAATTTTTATCAAAATTTCTTTTTTCGCTGTATTTTTTTACCCTCGGAAAGCACTTTTCGCGGTAAAACCACTGCAAAGCTCCCCCGCTTTTGTAGCAAAAAGAGAAAAAGCCTCCCTCGCAAAAGCAAAGGAAGGCTTTAAAATGAACTTTATACGCTTCGCTCAAGGCGATAACCGCTTAATCTCCCATCAGGTATATCTCAATAAACCCGCCGATATCGTAACCTGTATCAATTCCTGCAAGCCACTTCTGGATGGCGGTAGCATCCTTGACGTTTACAGATGCATTGAGGTCAGCATCGCCAAGCTCCGCACCTGCTCCTGAAAGTGTTATAATGCCTGCGGTGTGCTTCTGAATAGTGGTAGCGTCCTTGATATTTACCGTGCCGTTTTCGTCTGCATCACCCAGATAGCCTGTGATGGAAGGTGCAACCAGAATATTCTCAATATCGAACTCATAAGCGAGGAACCATCCGTCGTAGCCTGTCAGGAGACCCTCTTCGTCATACTTTGCCGATGCACAGAAATACGCAATTCCGTTGTCGGTCATTGTATAACCAAAGCGGTCTGAATATCCTTCAC
Source organism: Ruminococcus sp. (assembly GCA_017395925.1). GTDB lineage: Bacteria > Bacillota > Clostridia > Oscillospirales > Acutalibacteraceae > Ruminococcoides. Next base: position 1,217 of record JAFQNJ010000052.1, read on the forward strand.
CGCCGCTGCCGCCATTTATTAGAACATCAAACTCAAAGGTTTCTTCTTCGCCGTTTTCATACTTTACATCCAGAATCGTATCCCAGCCGTCCAAGTCATATACCACGGGTACTATCTCTTTTACCTGTCTGCTCTCAACAAACTCAAAGCCGTAGTACTCACCTGTCACACCACAACAGGAAAGGGTATAATACTCACGGTCTTCCATATAGTCATAATTGAATGTAATCTCAACTTCATAGTCGCCCACATCGACGAGGTATTTGAGACCCAGTTCATCCATACTGTATCCTGTGTTGTAATCTCTCACAGTAGCTGACTGCTTTGCGCCGTCTTTAAGAGTCAGGGTAATTTCGGCACCATTCCAGACAGGATAATACAGACCCTCGTAAACGGTTTTGTCAGGGTCCTTTGTTATCTGTATATTCTTAATGGGGCTCTCCATAACGATAACGGGCACCTCGGTCTCTACGCCGAGATATGAGAGGATAAGGCTGTTTTCAGCACCTGCCTCCCAGGGTTTCTCATACTGTGTGGAGTACAGGTAACCATACACAAGATCGTCCGTTGAATAGTAGCTGAACTCCTCAACGCCGCCGTCTTTGTAATAGATAGTTATCATTGAGCCTTCAGTGAGTTTCTCGTCGTAAACATAATAACCCAGATAATCGTCGAAGTATCCTTCGGTATCCAGATAATACTCTACAGCAGGACCCTTGTACTCAACACGCTCAACGGGAGTTTCAACCGTGACAAAATACTGCTCTGCATAGGCAGAATCACACTCTACGCATGCAAACATTTCGCCGTCATCAGTCCATCCGTAATCACAGTAAACCACGGAACCGTCCACATCGCCGTATTCATCAAAGCTCCATGGCACCTTTCTTCCGTCAGAGAGGGTAAACTCCACCTCAAGACCATCAAGCTCCATAGTCTCAACTTCACAGTTCTCCACAACGGTGACGTCGTCGGGCTCTTTTGTAACAACAGCAGATACCGCGCCTGCAGTTCTGTCCACATACACGTCAAAGTTTGCCTCTTCTCCGCCGTTGAACGCATCAACTTCCAGAATGTAGGTTTCGCCCTTCTGAAGCTCTGCCTTCAGATAAAAATTATAGCCGTCATAATTATCATCGCTATAATCAATGAGTTCTCCGTCGCTGTCAAGCAAATCTACATAGGTATCATATTTACAATCGGTATAGAAAAGATACCAGCCGTCCGCGTCGGGTCTGAACTCAAAACTCTCAATTTCCTCGCCTACTGTGCAGTTGTAGACGGCAACATGGTCGCCTGTTGCAGACACAGTAATGCTCAATGAAGAAATCAGCATAAGTACCGCAAGCACTACCGATAATAATTTCATTGTCTTTTTCATAATTCATTCTCCTTTATTGTATTTTCATTGCAGCAAAGCAACAATGTCAGTTAAGGGAAAAGCCCTCAATACTTCTCTACAACCTCGCCCTGCTTCTTGTAGATGGAGTTTGCTTCAACGTAACCTCTTACAAACGAGAGAGGATAGACGTTGGTGCCTCTGCCGATAACAGAACCGGGGTTCATAACGGTGTTGCAACCGATGTCGCCGAAGTCGCCTACCATTGCACCGAATTTTTTGACACCCGTCTCTACCTTCTCACCGCGGAAGTTGACTGTGACAAGCGACTTGTCCGCCTTGAGGTTTGAGGCAATGGTGCCTGCACCCGTGTGAGCCTTGTAGCCGTAGATGCTGTCGCCTACGTAGTTGTAGTGAGGTACCTGAACAGAGTCG
>JAFQNJ010000053.1 GCA_017395925.1 Ruminococcus sp.
GGTTAGCCACCCGCAGGGCAACTCCGCCTTTGTAAAAGTTCGGTATAGAGATAACACTCACAAACGGCGGAATAAAACGCACTTATTAACCCCGCCGTTAAAGAAATGTTATAGTTATATACATTTAAAAATAGGCGGAATTGGGTCAAGCGTCACGCTTGCAAATCACAATTTGACGAGGTGAGGACATGGCTATGTGGAATCCATGGCGAGGTTGTAAAAAATGCAGTGCGGGATGTCTGCATTGCTATATACACAAGGGTGACATGAAGCGCGGAGTTGACACAAGTATTATTGAAAAGACAAAGGACTTTTTAAAGCCTGCAGAACGCCTCAAGAATGGCAATTACAAAATGAAATCGGGCATTGTATACACCTGTTTTTCTACCGATTTTCTGATTGAGGAAGCAGACGTGTGGCGCAATGAGTGCTGGAATATGATAAAAGAGCGACAGGATTGTACTTTTCTTTTCCTCACCAAGCGAATCGAAAGATTTGCTTCTTGTGTCCCTGACGATTGGGGCGACGGATATGAGAACGTTGTTGTGTGCTGTACTGTTGAAACTCAGAAAAATGCAGATAAAAGGCTGGCAGTATTTGAATCTCTACCCATAAAGCACAAATGTATTACCGCACAGCCTTTGCTTGAAAGAATAAATATTGAACCGTATCTTGATAATATTGAACTTGTAGTTGTGGGCGGGGAATCGGACACGAATGCACGACCGCTTGATTACGCCTGGGTGCTGAAGATCCGGGAACAGTGCATCAGAAAAAATGTGTCTTTTGAATTCAGACAATGCGGAACCCATTTTATCAAAGACGGAAAAGAATACAAATTGCAAACAAAAGACCTGTGCGCTCAAGCGAGAAAAGCAGGAATCAACTTTAAAGCTTAAGAATTTGCAGGGAGGATACGCAATGTACAAATATGAATATGAAACCGTTTGCTATACTTTGGATGGTTGGGGTCCGCTTAGCGGAAATGATTATCAGATTGGAGAATATCGCTCAATAATTGACAACAGAGCGAAAAACGGTTGGAGATTTGTTGGGTGTATTCCAACAAGGCAACGCGGAACAGGACATACTGAAGAGATGGATTTGGTTTTTGAGAAGGAAGAATAAAGTAGAAATTCATAGTCGTCTCAAAAGTATAAGATGCGCTGTGAGCTTATTGATGACAAGTCTGAGGTTAAGATACAGAGGTGTATTATGATACGAAAGCTTTATCCCTGTGGGAAGAAAAAAGCCTTTAATGTTACATACGACGACGGAGTTTTGCAGGATGTACGTTTTGTAGAGCTCCTGAATAAATACGGTATCAAAGGTACATTCAACCTGAATTCTGCGTTAATGGAGAATGGCTTTGAGTGGACACACGAAAGCGGTCTTGTGGTGAAAAGGCTCAAAATGGAGGATGCGGCAGTTCTCTATGAAGGCCACGAGGTGGCAAGCCATACCGCGACACATCCCTTTATGGACAGCCTTACAAAGGAAGAGATTATCCGCGAACTCATCGGGGATAAGAGTAGCCTTGAGGCGCTGTTTTCCCAAGAAATCAGAGGCTTTGCGGTTCCCTTTGATTATTACAGCGGGCTTATTGAGCAGTGTGTGAAGGAGTGCGGCTTTGAATATGCCCGCATCTCCGAGGAGAGCTTATCCTTCAGGCCTCAGGATGATTACTATAAACTTAAGGCAACCGTTTTTCATCTGGACTTGGCCCTTGAGGAAATGGCGGATAAGTTTATTGATACCCATGAGGAGCTGGCGGTTTTCCAGATTGTGGGTCACACCTACGACCTTGATACAGAGAACAAGTGGGATGCCATTGAAAATATTTTGAGAAAAATCAGCAGTCGGGGCGATATACTGCCTATGACTACCATAGAAATTGTTGATTACCTTGGGGCAATGAGCAAGGCGGAAATTACAGACCGATGCATTTTAAACTGTAGCGATAGAAGTCTGTGGTTTTCGGTTGACGATGCTGTGCACGAGGTATCTCCTTACAGCAGCATGGATTTCTGATGATTATGGGGGAAGATTAGTATGACGATTCTTGAATTCGGAGATAAGACGAAAAGAAAAATTATTCTCATACACGGCTTTCAGAGCCCTTGGCAGATATGGGAGAAATACATTGAGCATTACAAAAATGATTTCCATATCATTGTGCCTGTGATGTCAGGGCATAATCCCGATATAAATGAGGATTTTGTTTCCTTTGAGAAAGAGGCAAGGGAGCTTGAAGACTACATCCTGTCCAACTGTGGCGAGAAAGTTTATGCGGTTTTCGGTATGTCTATGGGCGGTGTCTTGGCGGCAAACTTGTGGCAGAATAAAAGACTGAGCATTGAGAATGTTATTTTTGACGGTTCACCTCTGATGTCACTCAACAGCTTTGTGAAAAGCTATACACTCAATTTCTATCTCAAAGTTACCCGCAAAACCCGCGAGAGGGATGAAAAGACCCTGAAGCAGGCGCGGGCTATCTGCTGTGAGGAGTGTATGGAAAGCTTCATAAAAGTTCTTGATAATATGTCTGACACCACTATCAGGAACTGCCTCGGAGGCATTTCGGATTTTAATTTGCAGAGGGATATTGATACCCCTGATACAAAGCTTTACTATTTTCACGGAACTGCCATGAACGAAATGCTTGCCAAGAAGACCGCAAAGTACATCAGGAAATACTATCCGCAGGCATCGGTTAAGTGCTTTAAAGGAAAGGCTCATTGTGAGAATTCCATTTTTAATCAGGAGTATATGATAAAAGAGCTTGATATGGTACTGTAAAACCTTTAGTGACAAAAAAGCATTGCGAGGAAACTTCTGCAATGCTTTTGTTTTCTATAAAACCTTTGACAAAAGGACGTTTAAGTATTATATTATTAGCAGAATGGTTTGCTTACTGAAAATCAAAGCAACCGGGAAAGGAGATTTAATATGATTTACAGCGAGGTAGTTTTAAGCTAACTGAATATTGGCACGCGCTATATTTCGGGACTGTTCAGCCCCTTTGCTTGTCGTGCCGTTTTAAGGAACCTTTCGTGAATTCTATGACTGATGCTCGTACACACTCAGAAGGGGTGTGTTTTTTTATAGTTTCTTCAGCCGCAGAAATCCCTCGGGGGTTACTTTCTGCGGCTTTTTTGCGTCCATTTTTCAGTTAGCAGTATCAGATTCTTAAAAGATATATCAATTTAACTGATAATGGAGGAACAAAAGTTGAATATAAATGATTACGGTTTTACTTGTGATTTGTTACCCAAAAATGCATGCGGCACACCTGCAAGAATAACTGCAGTTCACAAGGGGCGATTCGGTATAGTGTCGGATTTCGGCGAAGGCTATGCAAGCCTCAAATCCAGGGAGTACTACTATGAGGGGGCGGAGTTTCCCACAGTAGGTGACTTTGTGCTTATTGATTATGCAGAAAGCGGCGACAGCCGAATTATCTCAACTCTTAAGAGAAAGACCTACTTTTCCCGTCGTGACCCTGATAAGGGCAGGGGAGAGCAGGCGGTGGCGGCAAATTTTGATTATGTGTTCATTATGCAGTCGCTTAATAATGATTTTAATCCCAAGAGGCTTGAGAGGTATCTGACCGCCTCCCGCCAGTCGGGAGCAGAGCCTGTAATTGTGCTTACAAAGGCGGACCTGACAGAGGATTATCTGCCGTATATTTTAGAGGTGAGCCGTGTGGCAGAGGGAGTTCCCACTCATATAGTAAGTGCAAAAACAGGTTTTGGGCTTGATGAGCTTTCAAGATATTTGGAAGCGGGCAGAACTCTGGTTTTTTTAGGCTCATCGGGTGTGGGAAAGTCAAGCCTTGTGAACACTTTGGCAGGTGAGAACATAATGGATGTCAACGGCATTCGTGAGGATGATTCAAAGGGCAGACATACCACCACGCACAGAGAACTTATAATGCTTGAAAACGGTGTGATGATTATTGACACTCCCGGTATGCGCGAGCTTGGTATGTGGGATGTGACCGAAGGCTTGTCAGAGGCGTTCGCGGATGTTGAGAGGTTTATAGGGCGGTGCAGATTCCGCGACTGTAAGCACGAAGGTGAGCCCGGCTGTGCATTGAGAAAGGCTATAGAGAACGGTGAGCTTGACCCTGCACGTTTTGAAAGCTACAAGAAGATAAAGAGTGAGGCGAAGTTTGCCGAGGACAAAGGGGACTTCCTGCGACGGAAACAGCAGTGGGGCAAAAATATCCGAAAGTATGAAAAACAGAAGAAAAAGGAGATTTGGTAATATGAACAGGATAATCAAATCAATGGAGAATAAATATCTGGAGAGCTCTCTGAATATGATAAGAAGAACCTTTACACAGAGTGAGGACGCCGAAAATTCAGAGTGGATGACGCCACAGCATATCTTCGCTGGATTTATGTAAACGGCGATATGGTGGGCAAGGGCATCGGCACCGGGTGTATGAATTCCCTGAAGCATTTCCTCTATGAAAAAGGTGTTGAGCGATTTGACACCGACACAGCCCTCAATAATCGGGTGGCACAGCATTATTATGAAAAAAACAGCTTCATCCGCGAGGGTATCACAAGGAGCTACTATGAAAAGCACTGAAGCTGATGTCATTTGAGTCTTCGATGCCGGGTGAGATGTGTTATACCGCACCCGTTTTCATTATTATTTGACTACTACATTTATATTTGATATAATACATAGCGTTCAGTTTAGTATAAAGAAGATGTTCTTATGAAAATTATTGATTTCCACACACATATTTATCCCGACAAAATTGCAGAGCGCGCCACAGTTGCTATCGGCAACTTCTATAACCTCCAGATGGAGCGTGTAGGGTCCCTCCAGACTCTTCTTGAAAATTCCGAGAAGGCGGGTATTGACAGGTGCGTTGTGCATTCCGTTGCCACAAGCCCCAAGCAGGTAGAGACTATCAATGATTTCATCAAGGCAGAAGTAGATGCACACCCCGACAGACTTTCGGGATTTGGTACACTCCATCAGGATTATGAGGATAAAATCGGTGAGGCACAGCGTATTATGGATATGGGTCTCAAAGGAATAAAGCTCCATCCCGATACCCAGATGTTCAATGTGGATGACGAGAGAATGCTCCCGCTTTATGACTTTGTACAGGGCAAACTCCCCGTGCTTCTCCATTGCGGTGACTACCGCTACGATTTCTCTCATCCCAGACGTGTTGCAAGAATTTGCAGGATGTTCCCCAAGCTTACTGTAATCGGTGCTCATTTCGGCGGATGGTCGGTGTGGGAGGAAGCGTACGAATATCTGAAGGACACAAATTGTATGTTGGATACTTCCAGTTCATCTGCTCTTACAGGTCCGGAACTTTTCGAGAAGCTCATTCATGCCTACGGTGCAGACAGACTCCTCTTCGGTACGGATTTCCCCATGTGGGACAGCGTCGAGGAGCTCAAAAGATTTATGAACGTGCGGCTCACCAATGAGGAAAGAGAAAAAATTCTCTTCAGAAATGCCGAGAATCTTCTGAATCTTTAGTAATAGGTTGATTTTTCTGAATGTTTGATATATAATGTTTCTATATTTTATGAGGTGATTATTATGAAGAAAATTATTGCTTTTACATTGGCTGTACTTATGATTTTCTCTGTGTTTGCTCTTGCAGGATGCGAGAAGGCAGGTACCAAAAATATTTATAAGGATTCCGACCTTGGCGGATTCAAGACACACGTTTCCGAGGATGCCGATATTATCGGTGACTGGAAACAGGTAGAGCCCGTAGCAGCTTCTGCTGACGAGGTTATGTGGCACTTCTTCCCCACCACAGGTATGCACATTACAGAGAAGAAGGGCGAAATCTCAACATCCACCGTCTGTGCATATAATTTTAACGACGAGACCAACGAGCTTTCCTATTACATTTGTTCAGGCAACACTCATCCTGTTTATGAGTTCAATGTTTCTATTAGCGGTGACAATATGGTGCTTACCGCAAAGGACGGCAGTGCAACATATAAGCTGGTAAAGGTAATCTGATAGTTTATTCCCTGAGTCGGCGACTTATAACGGTCGCCGACTTTTTTTGTTGAAAGATGTGAAATTTATACACACACTACTGCAAAATTCGGCAAGGGTTTGACCTTGCGGTGAGGTTGGAGCGATAAAGGTTTGATAAAAGTTTCAATATGTGACGATAATAAAATTACAAGAGAAGAACTCTGTGATATTGTGAATAAGTATTTTGTCGGCAGGAAAATTCCCTGCGAAATCAGATGTTGCTTTTCGGGTGAAAATTTGCTTGAAGATGATTCAGCAGGTGATATAGTCTTTCTCGATGTAGAGATGCCGGGGCTTAACGGAATACAGGCGGGCTATGAGATTCTTGCAAGAAACCCTGAAGCGGTAATTATTTTTGTAACAAGCTTTGAGGGATTTCTTGACGAAGCTATGGATATGAAGGCGTTCAGATATCTCTTAAAGCCCGTGGATAAGAAAAGGCTCTACTCGGCACTGGATACATTGACGGAGCGCAGGCGGTTAATTAGTTTTGTTTCGGGGAGAGAGGAGATATTCATCTCTGAAGCAGACATGGTAATGATTTACTCAGACAGAAGAAAAACCTATATCCTTACAGATATGGGAAAAGAATATCCGACTACTGTGAGTATCAAGCAGTGGAGTTTGCGATTATCGTTATCAGAACAGTTTACCCAGCCCCATTACAGCTACATAATTAATATGAAATATGTTGCGGATGTAAAAGGTCGTAATATCACTATGATGTGTAAAAACGGAAAAAATGTGTGTTTTACGGCTTCTCAGCGGAGATTTAAACAGTTCCGTCGGGATTATATATCTGTTATAGGGAAACTTATATAGAAAACGCCCACGGTCCTTTGTGGACTGTGGGCGTTGCTGTTAAGTTCAATCTGTAAGAGCAATGTCAGGAAATTCTTGTGAGATACTGGCAGTATACGTAGACATTCTGGATTTTCTTTGCCTCAACTCCGTCGTCAGCCTGAATAATGGGCTGAGTCTCCGATGGTGTCACATAGAGTTTGAAGACAATTGCATCCTGTCCTGCACGGATGTTGCGTATGCGCTTATATTCGAAGTTGCGCTTAGTAACACCCAGATAGTCAAAGATGACGGTCTCGATATCCTGATTGCTGAAGCAGCGTAGAATATCGGATTCATCATAAATCTCCAGCAGATGCTTTGCCTCGTCGAAGGAGAGATTGTAGCATTTGAATTCACCTTGGTTGAGAACGGACATCATACTGCTGTTGTCAAGAAGTAACAGGGGAAGAGATTTGGGATCAGTCATAATTCAAGCCTCCTTAAAATGAATAATTTAATATTTGTTTATTCATAGTATATTGGATAATCTGCAAAATGTCAATAGAAATATGAAAATAATTACAAAATACGCAAGATTAAAAACGCAATCCTGCAAAAGGCTGACGAAGGGTATGCTATAATATATGGTGCCGACAATTCGGTTATGACATTTTGAGTCTGCTTTTCATATATTGTAAAGAGACATCTTGTCTCACAAAGATAATGAAAGGAAAATGAAAATGGCAGTATTTTTTAATCAGGCAACCCTGACCTACAACGATATCACAGTAAATTCCAATATCGTTTCGGGTGAAATTGTGGGTGCTCTTGCACTGACAAAAACAGCAGTTAACGAAAGCTACGAGGAAGGCGAGAGGATAACCTACGTTCTGAGCCTGACCAATACAGGTGCCACCGATTACGCCAATCTGACAGTAACGGATAATCTGGGTGCCTATGCATTCGGCACAGAGGAGCTTGTGCCCCTGAATTTTATCGAGGGTACTCTCCTCTACTATGTAAACGGCTCACAGCAGCCTGCACCTGCTGTAAGCACTGCAAATCCCCTTGTGATAACAGGTGTGGATGTGCCTGCAAACGGCAACGCATTGCTGATTTATCAGGCACAAGCAAATGAATTTGCACCTCTTGAAGCAGGAAGCAATATTACAAATGAAGCATCTGTCACAGGAGGCAGCCTTGCAGATGCAGTCACAGATACCGAGACAGTACCTGCATCGGTGGGTGCAAGACTCAGCATCACCAAGTCTTTGACTCCCACAGTAGTAACCGATAATTCCGAGATAACCTATACCTTTACCATAGAAAACTTCGGTAACGAGGCGGTTGTGGCGACAGATGATGCTGTAATTACCGACAACTTTGACCCCATACTCAGCAATGTATCGGTAACTCTCAACGGGGTACCTCTTGCTACTCCTGCGGGGTACACCTATAACACCGCTACAGGTGCTTTTGCCACAGTGCCCGGCATTATTACCGTGCCTGCCGCAACCTATATGCAGGACCCTGTTACGGGTCAGTGGAGTGTAACTCCCGGTACGGTAGTGCTTGAGGTAACAGGAACAGTCTGAATGTTTTTGTGAAAGTTAAAACATTCAGTCAAGCGTTAAGTGCGATAAAAAAGGTGAGCCTTTCATTAAGGCTCACCTTTTGAGTTTGATATTATTAAACCGATACGGTCTCGGCTTCTGCAGATTCCTCTGCGATTTCATCTGTGATTTCCTCGGGGATGGGGTCGCGATTCATAATGGTGTAGAGGAAGATTATCCTCGCAAAACCGCCTGTTGCAAAAATATCAATCAATGTGATGAGTATAGAAGTCGTATTGTTTGTATCCTTGTCAGCCTTGAAAATATCCAGCACATCCCTCAGGTAAACATATCGGATAAGAGCGTATGTAATAATAATCGCATAGTTGAGAATCATGCATAAAAACGCACCGAGGATATAGATGCCAAAAAAGAGAATGGGTCCGACAACGGGAATAAGACCGAGAAATGCGGAAAAAGTGAGAATTGTCATCAGAATTGGCATAATAACGAATTTTATGATTAATTCCGTTCCCACACCTGCGAGGAATGACAGGTGCCTTTTGTCTGTTCTGATTTTTTGGGTAAGCACAAAGTCTTTACCGCTTGCAATATTCATTAGGGTGTAGAGTCTGAAATAAGAACCGAAAACAGGTATCCAGACAAGTGCGGCGTTCTTTCTGTCCATCTTTTTTGCCAGCTTATAAAGCGGAATGGCTTCTGCGAAGTGAGTTGCCAGAGAAATCAGAACTGCAAACAGAAAAAATGCAAAGAACATCAGAAAGTAAATCGATAGCGCGATGATTACACTGCTTGATTCAGAGACTGTTGTGTTCATATAAATCCCTCCTACATAGTGTGTAACATAATTATAGCGATGTTTGTCTGATATGTCAAACATTAAGCATCTGCCAAAAAAAGAGTGAGCTCTTTTGAAAAGCTCACTCTTTGAAGTCTTTTATCAAACGGGGACTTCCTCGGCTTCTACCTCCATAACCTTTTCGGGGATGGGGTTGTATTTGAGGATGGTGTAGAGGTAAACTACTCGGGCAAAACCGAAGGTTGCCAGCGCATCCAGAGCGGTGACAACGATAGCGGCGGTGTTGTTTGCCTTTTTATCTTCCTTGAAGATATTGAGCACGTCCCTGAGATAGGCATATTCGATGAATGCCTTTGCCACAGCGGGTACGAGGTAGAGCAGGGTAGAGAGAGCGCCGATTATCTGACCGATAACGGGCAAAACCTGAAGGACGCCAATGAGAGCGGTGATAAGCGTAGAGCCGAAAAGGTCAATGCCCACATACATCCAGAAGGAGAGCGGTCTGTTTTTGAGCTTGAATTTTCCGAAGAACACAAGCTCCTTGTCGCCTGCAATATCGGCGAGGACATAGAGGCGGAAGTATGAACCGAATACAGGCACCCAGGCAAGCCAGGCACGCTTTCTGCCTGTCTTTCTTGCCAGCTTGTAGACGGGAAAGGCTTCGAGGATAAAGATGATAAATTGAAAAATGAATGAAATGACAGCGGTAATAATAGAGGTAATTAAGCCAACCAGCAGAATTGTTCCGCCGACGCCTAATTCACCCAGAGTAATTCCGACGTTGAGAAATCGCAAAAATTCCTCAAGAAAATCATTGATTGAGCTTAAATCTGAAGTCATAAATTACCATTTCCTTTCTGTTAATTATTTACTGTTTTTTTCTAAAGCATTCATAATAAGGAGCTCCAGCAGCTCTGTGGACTTGTTGGCGCCCTTAAGGCTTAAATGCTGATAATCGTAGAAATCTGCGGTGTAATCATAGTCAATAACCTCCTCCAGATCTATGAAGGTTATGCCTCTCTCGTTACAGATTTCACGAAGGTGATTGAGCTTTCTCAGCTCGTTCTTCGTGCTGGTGTAGGGTGAGCGGTAGAAGATAAGCTCAACATCGTACTTTTCACACAAATCAATGATTTTGTAGATGTACTTCGTGATATTATCTTCAATCTTTCGATATTCATCCTCTTCGATATAATTCTGCCTCTGGGGATAGTCGGAGATATCTCGGGAGGGATTTGACTTGTAGCCGTAATATTTAAGCCTTGAGGTCATCTCGTTGAATACATAGTCGGAATTGTAGTTCTTTGTATTCTCAAACTCATAGTACATATCAACATCGGTGAGAGATTCGTCAAGTAGTCTGTCTTTGTATCTTGCCAGGGGGAAGTTCATCTGGAAGACATCCAGCTCGAAATCCCGCAGAACTTCGTTTTTCTCCTTGGAGTAGGGAAGCCTCTCAATGTTGCTGGTGAGGTAGTCACCCAGAATTTTCTCGGTGGCGTCATAGGTTTCATAAGGGTTGATACCCCATGTTTCCACCAGAGCCACCTTGGGGGGATTCTCCTTGAACTTCTCCGCCATTCTCACATAGGTGGTGGGGATAATCTCTCCGGGATTTCCGTAGACATAAGAGCGAATGCCTGTGTTTTCATAGAATTTCACGGGATTAAATGAGGTGTAGGAGTGGCACGAGCCGTAAATCTGAACGTCATAATCCTCGCTGTAGTGAGGGTCGTTTTCCAGAATGTAGTAACGGTTTGTGGACTTCGGTGTGAGAAATTCGCCGAAGACTCCGATGAGGAGGATTATGATGAGAGGAAATATGATGCAGGAAATAGTTCTTTTAATTTTCATCAGAAACCTCCATACATAAAGCTTGAAACATCGTAGCCGCTGCCGTATACACCAAGCAGAAGTACGTCGAATACGAGAGCAATATATATTGCCCAGCGGAGAATGATGTGCTGACGTGTGACCATACCGATTACGTCCTCCTGCTTTTTGGAAAGGAACTCCAGTATAACCAGAGCGATGACGTGCAGGAGAATAACAATAAATGCGTTCTTGCTGACACCCAGCTCAAACATACTGCCGTCAAAAAGCACCCAGAAGTCGGGTCTTGAGAGCATATTGAAGATATATCCGAAGGCATCGGAGAGGGTGGAGCTTCTGAAGAATATCCAGGCAAATGTCACCAGATTGAAGGTGATTAGCCACTGATAGAATTTCTCGCTGAAAGAGCCTTCCTTAACGCCGATGAGCTTTTTGAATTTACTGCGGAGGCTGAGGGTCGCCTGACCCACAATCTGATATACAGCGTGGAGAGCTCCCCAGAAGAGAAACTGAAAACCTGCACCGTGCCAGATGCCGCTTACCATAAAGGTGATGAGGATGTTGAGATACTTTCGGAGCGTACCCTTGCGGTTACCACCCAGGGGGATGTAGATGTAATCCTTGAGCCATGAGCTGAAGGAAATATGCCACTTGCCCCAGAACTCCTTGATGGAAAGGGCGTGGTAGGGACGGTTGAAGTTGTTGACAAGTTCTATTGAGAACATAGTGGAAACACCGCGGCACAGGTCCACACATCCCGAAAAATCCATAAAGAGCTGAAGGGCGTATCCCACAGCACCCAGATAGAGGAGCGTTGCACCGTAATCGCTGTAATTACCGAATACAGCATTTACGAAGATTCCCAGCCTGTCGGCAATAACCATCTTTTTCACAAGACCGAAAAGCACCAGCACAAAGCCGTTTCTGAATTTATCGAAGGAGAACTTTTCCTCGTTCAGAAGCTGAGGCATAAGTTTGTCATAGCGGGAGATGGGCCCCTGAACAATGGCAGGGAAGTAGGAGAGGAAAAGAAGATATTTCCAAAAGCTCTTGTCAGGGGAGATTTTTCCCTTGTAAGTATCCGCCAGATATCCTATTGCCTGTATGATGTAGTAAGAAATACCCACAGGGACAAGCAGGGTGAATTCCGGGACTATGGTTTCGGTACCCTTTCCCGTGAAAATGTCATTGATAAGGGTCATAGTCCAGGGCAGCTCCTTGACTACAAACCACAAAAGAGCATTCGCACCCACGGTTATGCCCAATATTGTCTTTTTATGTTTGGACTCGGCAATAAGCCTTGCTCCCAGATACGTGCTTGCCGCCACAAAAAGCAGAAACACAAGATATCTTAAATCGAAGCAAGCATAGAATACGAGGCTTCCTGCAAGGAGAATGAGCCCCCGTGCTTTCTTGGGTACGAGATAGTAAACAAGAAGCAGCACAAGCACAAACGCTGCAAATGTCAGCGAGATGTAACTCAAAAAATCACATTCCTTTCCTCACGTTTTGTATTGTTAATAATCTGCAAATTTACATACAAACTCATAATACATTATAAGAAAAAGAGGTGGCACTGTCAAGAAACCAAAGGGGCATTTCTTCGGATATGGCACAAGAGAGAAAAAAAAGGATTCTGATATCCTCCGTCGCACCGAGTTGAATAGGAGATTTATCCGCCTGTCCGAAAGATATGAGAGTTTGCAACTTTTTTGTGTAAAAATGCATTTTTGTTGTGTTTTTACACAAATAACCTCATGTTACTCTTGGGTAAGTATCTGAAAAAGATGTTGACATAATCAAATATAATGTAAATTTGTTGATTAAATTACATAAAAATGTTAATATACTGTTAAGAATATTTATTACGGAGGAACAATTTATGAGACTCGGAAAAATTCTAAGCATCATACTTTGTATGTGCCTTATCCTCACGGCGATACCCTTGCAGGGAATATCGGCGGCAAATGTGGATTTGGCAGAAACCGAAGCAAATGTAGAAATTGCCGAGACCGGCGCGGATGTTTACGGTCTGGTGAATAATGTCCAGTACGGTCAGATTCTCCAGTGCTGGAACTGGTCATTTAATAATATCAAGGAGCTTATGCCCAAAATTGCGGCACAGGGCTTCTCGGCAATTCAGACCTCTCCCATTCAGGCTACCAAGGAGAGTACAAAGGAGTACTACAGCACTGTCTGGAATTCCTCCTGGGTTTTCTATCAGCCTGTAGCCTTCAATATTGAAGACAACTCCCGCAATGTTCTCGGCACAAAGTCTGACTTTGAGGCTATGTGTCAGGAGGCTCACAAGTACGGAGTAAAGGTTATCGTTGACACAATCTTCAACCACATGGCTAATGATATGTCAGGCAACACCATTCATCCTTGGACTCCCTCTGAAATCAAGGACAACTCCGACTGCTGGCACGATGTGTCAAAGAATATCTATGATTTTGAGAACAGATACGACTCAACTCATTATTGTCTCACAGGTCTTCCTGACCTTAACACAGCCAACTCCACCGTTCAGAAGCATTGCACAAACTTCCTGAAGGAATGTATTGATGCAGGTGCAGACGGCTTCCGTTTCGATGCCGCAAAGCACATCGAGACCGACTGGGATGCAAGCGGAACAAAGAGTGACTTCTGGCCCAATGTTCTGAACGCGGCTACCTCCTACGCACAGGAGACAAGGGGAATGACTCCCTTTTATTACGGCGAGATTCTTGGTTCTCCCGGCGGCGGACTCAGCATTGAGGCATACACCCGGTATATGAGCGTTACCGATACAGGTGCCAATGATGTCAGACAGGCGGTTATCGACGGCAATGCCTCCAGAGCAGCTTCTTCAAGTATTAGCTGCGGCGCGGCTCCCGACAAGGCGGTTCAGTGGACAGAGTCCCACGATACCTTCAAGGATAACGGCACACGCTTTGTATCTGATCACAATATCAACAAGACCTGGGCTATCGTAGGTGCCAGAAATCAGGTCTGCGGTATGTACCTTGCACGCCCCGAGAATATTGATACCACAATGTTGGGTGATGCAGATGTTACCTCCTGGTCATACCCCGAGGTAAAAGCAGTCAATAAGTTCAAGAACTACTTTGCTGGTCAGGCTGAATATATGTCATCCTACGGCAGTGTTGCATATATTGAGCGAGGAACATCAGGCGTTGTGCTTGTGAATACAGGCGGAACTTACTACAATAACGTAAGCGTTCCTGCTCACATTATTGAGTCAGGTACATATAAGGATGCCATCACAGGCAACACCTTTACTGTTTCAGGCGGCAATATTACAGGCGATATCGGCGATACAGGTATTGCTGTTGTATATGATATCGACTCCTCAGGCGAACTTACTCCCGGTGCACCCACAGGCTTTGCTCTGACAGGTACATTCAACAACTGGAATACTACCGCCAACGTCATGACTGCAGAGGATAACAACTGGGCAACAACTTCCGTTGTGCTTGATGCAGGTACATATACTTTCAAGATAAATGCAGATGACCTGTGGTTCTCCAACACAGGTACTATTTCCGATACCACAGGAGATTCAGGCTGGACTATGAATCCGGGAGTGGACGATAATTGTACCCTTGTGGCAACAGGCGGCAAATATACCTTCCGATTCAATACCGTTACCCAGAAGCTTGTGGTGGAGTATTCCGAAGACACTTCCTCGGATATCTTCCTCAAGGGTACCTTCAATGACTGGGACGGCTCCAACGAGATGACTTATGTAAGCGGCGAAAACAAGGTGACAACATCCATTACTCTTGATGCCGGCACATATACCTTCAAGATTCACAACCACGGCATCGGACTCTGGTACGGTAATACAGGTACCATCAACGATACCACAGGTGATTCCGGCTGGACTATGGGTGCAGGCAAGGACAAGTGTACTCTCGTTGCCACAGGCGGCGAGTATGAGTTTACTTACAATCTCTCCACCAACAAACTGACGGTGCTCTTTGAATCTTCAGGTGACACAGAGACAACTGCAACAACTTCCCCTGTGGAGACTACCGCTCCCGAGGAAACAACTGCTCCTGATACCAATACTGTAACCATCAGTATGTTCAGCGACAATTCCTCAACCGACTGGATTCTCAACAATACTGACAGACAGTTCTTCCTTATAGATAATGATACGGCTGTGTCATATCCCATGACTATGGGCGAGGACAGCTGGACCGTGACAGTTCCCTCCGAGGTTAATAACGTAACCTTCACCAGAGAGAAATCAGGTACGGTTTCCCATACTATCTATGCAGGTGAGAGAGGTGAGGACATAAACTTCTACATCATCAGCAACGATGCAGGATACTGGGAAAGTGCAAAGCCTGAAAACGGCTATTCTGCATACAGCCTGGTGGGTTCCTTCAATGACTGGAAAGAAGTCAACGTAATGAAGAATACCGCAGACGGTGATACTGTCACAGAAACCCTGGAGCTCGAGGCAGGTACATATACCTTCCGTTTCAAGAAAGGCTCCACATATTACGGCAACAGCGGTACCGTTAACGACACCACAGGCAGCAACACATGGTCTACAAATACAACCAGCGGCTCCACCTATGATATCACTCTTGTGGCAACAGGCGGAACATATACCTTCTCGTTCATAGATTCCACCAAGAGATTTATGGTGGAATATACCGCAGATACTCCCGATGACCCCGAGGAAGAAATCGATCCCCTCCTCTCGGAATTTTACCTCAGAGGAGATTTCAACGACTGGACCTCACAGACTCCCATGAGCTTTGTCACCGAGGGTAGCACCGTGGTTGCGGCGGTACTTGAGCTTGAAGCAGGAGATTACGCCTTTAAGATTCAGGACAAGGGTAACTCCTTATGGTACGGAAACACAGGTACCATCAATGATTCAACCGACGGCAACAGCTGGTCTATGCACACCGATGCAGGCGACTGCACACTCTCTGCAACGGGCGGCACATATACCTTCCAGTTCGATACAAGCACAAAGCGTCTCACCGTGTTCTATGCGACTGAGGGCGAAGACCCCAATAATCCCGAAAATCCCGAGCTTCAGGAATTTACGGTAACCTTCAAGGATTACGACGGTACTGTTCTGAGTGAGCAGACTGTCATCGAGGGTGAGTCGGCAGTAGTGCCCTCCGAAGAGCCTTCACGTGAGGCGGATGAGCAGTATACCTACACCTTCTCGGGTTGGGATACTCCCTATACCAATATCAAGGCGGACACAGTTATCACCGCCACTTATGAGGCTAAATTAAAGGAATATACCGTCACCTTCGTTGACCACGACGGCACAGCTCTCAGCACCCAGACTGTCAAGTACGGCGAGGCGGCAGAGGCTCCCACCACTCCCGAGAGAGAGTCAAGCGCACAGTTTGATTATGTTTTCTCAAATTGGGATGCAGACTTCAGCTCTGTTAAATCCGATATGATTATTCAGGCGGTTTATACCGAAACCCTCAGAGAGTATACCGTAACCTTCCTTGGTATGAATGATAAGGTTCTGAATACACAGAAGGTTAAGTACGGTTCAGGTGCAACAGCACCTGAGATTCCCGAGGTAGAGGGTTATGAATTCGTAAGCTGGGACAGAGGCTTTACAAGCATTGTGTCAGATACAACTGTAAAAGCAATATACAGAGCGTTGACCGTTGACACGGTGAATACCTACCTTGTAGTATTCAAGAATGAAGACGGCAAATTTATTGCATTTGAAAATGTAACAGAGGGCGAGAGCGCAACAGCACCCGCAGCCCCCGAAAAAGCAGCAGATGCACAGTACACATACGTATTCTCAGGTTGGGATAAGGACTTCTCAGCAGTAACAGAGGATATGATTGTTACAGCTATGTACGACAAGGTTGTTAATAAGTACACAGTTACCTTCCAGGACCGCGACGGCAATGAAATTGACAAGGTAGAGGTAGAGTACGGTGCAGCAGCAACAGCACCCGCAGCACCCGCAGTTGATGGTTACACCTTCAAGGGCTGGACTGCAGACATCACAAACGTAACAAACGACATGACTGTAAAAGCTCAGTACAGCAAGGTAGTAGAGGCAGCAACAACAGGAAAGCTCAGCGTAGAGGTATCCGGCGGAGCAGGCTTCACTATCAGCGTAGCAGGCGGAGCAGCCAGACCTCAGGGAACATCCTACTACAACACCAAGATGCCCATGAACACAAGTGTAACACTTGTAGCAAATGCGGCAGAGGGAATGGAGTTCCTCGGATGGGTAAATGCAAACATGGTAGTACTCTCAA
>JAFQNJ010000054.1 GCA_017395925.1 Ruminococcus sp.
ATTTCTAATAAATAATCACATGTTGGGATCAAAAGTTATAATCAGCATACGGCAACCCGATTTTCAGATTGCCGTTATTGCGTTCAATATATTTTTGTGATACAGTAATCTGTGTCTAGTGTATTTGTAATTCAGTTACACCAATATTACACCAAAGGGGCTGAAAACAGATGTTTTCAGCCCCTTTTTTAGCAAACAAAAAGTCTTGAAACCCGCATAAATACTGCGTTTTTCAAGACTTTTAGATGGTCCGAGTGACAGGGTTGAGTCTGCGGCCTGATTTGTTTTAGAGATTGCTACCCTACCTCGCATGATGGGACGTGTGACCGAGGTTTCCACTCATGATCCCCACGGGCTAAAAAACAGTCCCCCGGACTGTTTTCTTGACGCCCTTTCAAGAGTCCGCTTCGTAGGCTTTTGCCAACCAAATATAAAAAAGAGATGCAACCTTTCGGTTACATCAAAAAGGGCTCCCTGAAATCTATGATTTTTGGGAAAGGAGGAGCAACACGATAAGTGACGTAATGATTTATGTTAAATCATTACAAACCCGAAGTGTTTGCGACGACGCGGTCCGAGTGACAGGAGTTGCTAATATTTGAAAACTACTACCTCGCATATTGCGGCGTGCATAAGTCATAAATTCATCAACGCAGCGGCTTAAAAACGCTCCACAGGAGCCTTTTTACCTTCGGAAATTCCGCTGAGAATTTCCTCGGCACAGCCTGTTCGACCCCTATCCCACGAACAAAATATAAAGAAAAAGGGACACCTCTTACGAGATGTCCCTTATTTCTATGGTCCGAGTGACAGGAGTCGAACCTGCGGCCTCTTGAACCCCATTCAAGCGCGCTACCAAACTGCGCTACACCCGGATGTCGTTTCGCGACTAAAATATAATACAACATTTATCGGCAAATGTCAAGAGGTATTTTCATTTGTTTTGTAAGTTTTTTAATTTTTATTTCATCGGGAATAAATACTCCCATAAGCAAAGCAAATCCCTCTCCCCAGCTGAACTGTTCCCGGGAAAGCCCCTTGAAATACTACTGTCCGACAGGCTTTATTCTGCTTGTTTTAGCATTACATACTGCTATTGTTGTTTTGTGGATTCTCCAGAAGCACGGTGACAATGAATTGGTCATCTTTCTCTGACACATTTACCTCTCCCCGATATGCCTTGGCGATATTTCTGAGAATTCCCATACCTTTTCCGTGGCTTGATTTATCAGCCTTGGTGGTGGCAAGTTTCGGATTGACGGCAAGAACCGAATCCGAGATAGTATTGGTACACACGATAACAATAAAATTCAGATGCGAATAAATTTTAACCTCCATTTCACGCTTCTCACAGGGGCAGTTTTTAAGGTAGTCCAAGGCGTTGTCACAGAGGTTTCCCACCAACGACACAATGTGAGTGGGACTCACCCAGCTCATACTGTCGTGAATCTCCACTCTCATTTCTATTCCGTTATTATATGCCTTCTGAAGTTCTATGTTCACTATGGCATTGAGCACAGGATTATCTGTATTTATGGGGGTGTAAATACTCTGAAGGAACTGCGTGGTTTCATCGCACAGCAAGGCGGCTTCATCTGTTCTGCCTTTTTGGAGCAGCATCTTCATTGTTATGAGAGTGTTCTTCATATCGTGCTTTACTGATGCAATCCGTCTTATCTGCTCATTAGTGTTAAGTATGCTTTCCTGATACAGTTTTTCCCGTTGCAAAATAAGAAGACGCTCTATCCTCTCATTACTTGTTTTGCTCACGCGTACCAGCATTATAAATACCACGGATATAATCATTATCATTATGTTGCTGATTGCCACTATAAGCGGCAGCACATTCACATTATAATCCGATGCTACAAAGATTAAGAAGGTGCAATAGATAACCGCAATACACAAAATCGGAAGTACAATAAGTGTGATAATTTCAGCGGCATCTGACTTCAGGGTTTTCTTCACGAAAACCCGCACGAATATCCAGAGAATCAATGCACAGGTTGCCTTTATCAAGGCGGTGCAGAATAATCTGTATGCAGGATTTGCGGTTTCTTCGGCGGTGATGCTTGCATCTGTAAAAAGGGATATCACAACAATAAAGATATCCTCAAAAATCTCGTTGATACCAAAAGCAAGCAAAGGCAAAAGAACACGGAGATACATTTTTCCTTTGAGGAATATTGTGCTGTAGAGCAGCATTATCAGCACAATGATTACAGAGTCAAGGTTTAAAACTAAAAAGTCATCAGGCACAATACCCGAGGCAAAAAATGCATAAACCCCAAAGATAAGAAGCGTTGCCGACACAAAAGGCACTGACTTCCCGACTTTTTCCTCAGGCTTATCAAAGCACAGATACAAAAAGCCTGTGAACATAAAGGCTTGAAATAAACAAAATAATAAATCTACAGCTACATCCATCGTCTGCTACGCACCATCCATTTAATTGATTAAATCCACCACCCCGTTTGATTATACATCGCAATAAATCGCAAAACTTAAAATGTGGCATAAAAAAACGGGCGGCTAAAAAGCCACCCAACATTTTTAATTATATCAAACTTATGCTCTAATGTCAATAACTATAAGCAGAAGTTCACAGTTTTCTCTGTTTTGCTGTAAGTTTTATAGTGAAGTTTATACAAAATTACATCTTGAAAAAGCTCTTTTCTTATGATATATTATAGACAGAAGAAAGGATGAGTCCAATGAAAAAGTAAAAATCGAAGCTTAAAGATACCCAGATGCGAAGCTTCGGGAAAAGAACATCCAAATCAAAAGAAAGATGAGGTAACCAAAGATGTTAGATAACAAGAGTTCACAGAAATAACCCTTGACTGATGTGTGAAGAAACACGGTCAAGGGTTATTTCATTTTATAAGCGTTTTACCGATTGCTCTGTTCCCTGCTTTAAGGCAGGGCTTTTTTTATTTTCGGATATCCTCAGAGAATCTTTTCCATTCCCAGCTTCTGCACCTTCAGCCCCTTTGACTCGTAGAACTTCATTGCCGCTTTGTTCTCTGCCCAGACATTGAGGGTTACGTTGTAGCACCCGATACTCCGTGCAAAATCCACGGCATAGTCATAGAGAGCAGTACCCACGCCTGTGCCCCTTGTGTTTTCGTCAATGCACAGATCATCTATGTAGAGAGTCTTGATATCCACAAGCGAACTGTGATTACGCACCTCGTTAATCTGGGTGAAACAATGTCCCAGAATCTCCCCCTGCTCTGAAACCGCAACAAACAGAGGGGTACTGTCATCCGCTATTATTTTGAGAAGTTCGTCGTCGCGATACTTTTTGCCCTGTGCTTTAAATATATCGGGTCTGTCCACATGATGCACATAGAGCACCTGATTAAGAAGGCGGTTTACGCCATTGATATCCTCTTTTGTTGCGCGTCTGATAATCATAAAAACACCTCGCAAAAATTATACCCCTTCAAATATAAAAAAGCAAGGCTACCGCCCGATAAATCAAGCGGTAGCTTTTTTCTCTCAAAGAAACTGACGCATTTCTATTGCCAGCTTCTCCTCCATTTTGATAAGCCTCTTGGCAATATCCTTCACCTTTTCTTCGGCGGCTTCGTACTGATTGAGATATCGGCAGAGAGATTTTACTCCCATATTGCATCCGTCGGTGATAAGGTCCGCCACGGTCTTGTCGGTATCGTCAATGCCAAGCTTTACGTTGGTTTTCATCCAGGACATCCCCTTGGCAATGGGATTGGGCTCCTTGCCGTCGTCGCGGTATTCGGAAAGAAGCTCTTCCATATCAACACGGAGCTTTTCGTGCTGTTCTTTGCAGTCTTTAAGACAAGCTTTAAGCTTTTCGCTTCTGACATGGGGCATTACATCATCAATGGAGGTAACTCCCATCTTTATGCCTGCGTCACATTCACGCAGGAGCTTTATGGTATCGGGCTCTATCATATCAAGGTCTCCTTTTTATCTTTTACAAGGAGTATTCCCGAAAGTTTCCCGAATATGAAAAAGAGGTGCATACGGCACCTCTTTTTTGAGTTTAATTTTCCTGAAGCGAAGTCATTATTCCTGTATTGACGGTTACTGCACCTGCGGCACCGGGGCCGAGAGTGTAGGTGGGGAATGTGACCACCAGCTCGCCGTTTTCCACATAGAATAGGTAATCCTCCAGAGAATAGCGGTCCAGAGTTTCATAGTAATCACCGTAGCCTGCACCGCCGTACATTTCATTCAGATGATTCTTGACTGATGTCTGAATAGCTGACTGCAGCTCGGAATTCGAGAGAGTTGTAATATCAGCTATATCCACGAGCTTACCTGTGTGGAGATTATAGGTGAGGCCGTAGTGGTTGCCGTTGAAAACACCGCCCATATACCAGGACTGGGACATCTTGATGCTGAATATGCCGTCAGCGTTGTTGGTTACCGCACTGTCAAAGCAGTTCATAAATGCATACTCACCCGCATATTTTGCATACTCCTGATACTGTGCGATATCGAGACCTTCTACATATTTGTCGCAATCCTTGGTGATATGCTCATTAATGGCGGTAATCTCGGGGGTATCTCCTGTGAGCACCACCTTGTTATAATAGAGGTCAACCTTGGATTTGCCGCTTGACGGGTCGTATATGGAGTAATCGACC
Source organism: Ruminococcus sp. (assembly GCA_017395925.1). GTDB lineage: Bacteria > Bacillota > Clostridia > Oscillospirales > Acutalibacteraceae > Ruminococcoides. The sequence continues at coordinate 4,638 of JAFQNJ010000054.1, forward strand.
TTCTCGGTGGTATACTCCACCGTATCGTAAATGGGAGGCTCGGTCTGAAGAGGCTCGGTCTCGGCAGGTATGGAATTCACTGCCACTTTCTCTTCCTTCTCCAATAATCTGCCCACTACCGAGCATCCGCTGAGGCATGTGCTCAACATAAGCAGTGCTATAACCAGCGCCAGTGTCTTATTGAAATTCATAGCATTCCCTCCTGAAATCATCTGTTGCTATAATAATAGCATAAGTTTCCTGTAACTTCAATATCCGTTCTATCGGTTAACACCGAAAACGCCCAATATAATCAGCGTGCAACACACAAGCTGAGGCACGGACATTTCCTCTTTCAGAATAAACATTCCTGCAAGCACAGATACCACGGTAATGAGGTTCGAGAAAGAAGCAGACATCACCGGGGTCAATACTGAAGTTGAATAATTGTAAAGCATAAATGCCAGTATCGATGACATTACCGAAAGATAAAGCACCGGCATCCAGAACCCAATATGGCACACCGCCGCCGTTACCTCTGTCACCCAGTTTCCTCTGAGCACCGCAAACGTGAGGAGATTAAATCCCACCGCACCCACAAGAAACATTATGTAGGTTCGCTCAAAAGGAGAGTAGTTTTCGGCTTCGTGACGGCTGAGAATATTAAACACCGCAGCACACAAAACCGCACCCAGCAGAAGAACTATGCCTGTGAGTTTGCTTTTTGACCCATCTGCTGACAGCAGGCTGATAGCCACCACCGCCGCAAGAGAAAGCATTGAAAACATCACTTGACTGAAGCTTGGTTTTTCCCTGAGAAAAACTGCGGAGAGTATCATCACCGCCACAGGCACCAGAGATATTATGACACCCGACAGAGCGCTTGAAGTATTCTCTATTCCGTAAAGTTCAAAGGTAAAATAAAGCATTGGCTGACACAGTGCCATAATCAGAATCCATTTCTTGGGCTTGCCTTTGAGGTTTAGTTTAAAAGCACCAAACAGCCACAGCAGATTCAGAACCAGAAACGACACCGTGAACCTTGCCGAAAGTATCACAAGGGGATGAGCATAGTCCAAAGCGGACTTGGAAAAAAGAAAACTGAAGCCGAATATCACATTGACAACAAGTGCCGCAAGAATTCCTTTTGTCTTTTTACTCAGTTCGCTCACCCCTTCGATAAGATATCGTGACTAAATTATTCCACGCAAACCGTACCGTCTGCCTCAAGGGTAATAGTCATACCACTCTTGACATACTCCAGAAACTCATCGCCCAGAGAGTCCACAACGGGCATATTAACGTCCTCTACCCACACATCGGCAAGCACAGCACCTGCGGCGGCGAGGGAGTCGATATGGTTTGAAAAAAGCATACAAGCAGGCTGACGCTTCATAGCGCAGGCGCAGTAAAGCACCATACCGCCTGTGGTGGAGCCGATGGTCTGGGGCAGACACAAAGCCTTGCCTGCCATCTCCTTGCCGTAGAGGTCGGGGTTATTCTGGTCTCCGCATTTGGCGGTTTTGTCACCGAACTGCAGTGCCTTCTGGAAAGAAGCAAGGGTGTTGAGTCCGCCTTTTGTCACCAGAGCCTCTGCCTTGGCGGTACCGGGAGTTACAATTCTGCCTTTGAATTTTTTCATCAGTTTTTACCTCCCTTTGTAATCTGAAGGAGTATTTCGTCGTCGGTATAGTAACGTGCCGAGGTGTATGTTCTCAGCTTGTTTGAAGATGTAATTACGGGCATCTTGCCGCAGAGGGGGTTGTTCATATACATCAGAGGACAGATGTAGGAAGTGATGACGCCTGTTTCCTTGAGTCTCTTTGCATAATCTGTCTTATTGAACTCCTCAAGCACAGCGGGAGGTGCTGTGAATACTGTGGGAATCTGCACCTTCTTATTGCCTGCCGCCTTGAGTCCTGCTTCAACCCTGTCGGTCCAGTCCTTGAGCTGCTGAAGGCTCATGTGAGGACAACCCATAAAGCAGAGCTTGGGCTTTGCATCCCTATCCTTCCAGATAACGGGATAGTTATCCTTTACACGCTTGAGTTCTTTATCATCAATGACATAAACCTTTGCATCGCTCTTTATGAGTTCCTTGCCGCTTTCCACGGCCTCGGGAGTGAGGTTTTCGATATGGTAGAGACCTACTGCACCGTTGGAAGCAGTAGCCGCACCAAAGTCCTTGAGGTATGTGCAGGCTTCGTCTGTAAGTTCAGAACCCAGCCACTTGTCAAGACCTACCACATAGGGTACGTCCTCCATAACCTTCATACCGATAGCAGAACCCAGAAGCTGTGCCTCGGGCTTCTTTGAGGTTTCAATTTTTACTATCCATGATGCCTTTCTGCCCTCATCGGTGAGAAGTCCGAACTTGGGCACGAAGCCTACAATAGAGCCCATCAGGTCAACAATACCTGAATTTCTGTTGCATCTGGCACCCAAAACGGAGTTTGCATACACAACTGCAGAGGATTCTGCCCAGCTGAGGATATCACCCTTTTTGGGTTTGTTGCCCACCTCGTCCATATAGCAGGCACAGGTGAAGGCATCCTCGTGAAGCAGTCCCAGCTTTTTGAGCTGACCTTCATAGAAATCCTGCTTATTATACATAAATTTATTGAAAATAAGGTTCTGCAGTAAATTCTTTGGCACATTCTTGTCAAGAGGTCTGGGGTCTACGGAAAACTTCTGCTGTGACATAACCCCTGCATCAATAAGCTGCTGCATAAGGTCGTAGACAGGAGCCATAACTCCCAGACCGAAAGAGGTTACCAGGTGGTTATACTCGGATGTAACCGCCACCATTTCCTCTGCTTCAAAGGCATCTCCGTACATAACGAGGGTCTTCATAACCTTCGCCATGGTCTCGCCCTGAGAGCCCGAAAGAATCGCCTGTTGTTCATCTGTAAGATGCATTTATTTCATCTCCTTATTAACTTATCAAAGTTTCATCGCTGTGTCCCAAGCCTGCCAGATTACAGTCCTGAGGCTTCCCACAGCGGCGGCATCGCCGATGATGTAAACATGCTTCTGCTTTTTGACTACTGGCGCAGGCTTGTAGCCTACGGAGAGAATCACGCTGTCCGCCTCAATGCTAAAGCTCTTGCCGTCCTTTGAAGCAACAGTTACACCCTTGTCGGTGATTTCACAGAGCTTTGTCTCAAGGTGTACGGGCACCTTGTTGGTCTTGAAGAAATCCCGCAGGAAGCTGGTGTTTGCAAGGCAGATTTTATCGGAAACGATAAGGTCCTGCTGCATCTCCACAATAGTGGGCTTCTTGCCCTGAAGGTAAAGCTCATAGGCTATCTCACAACCTGTGAGACCGCCGCCGACAATAACAACCTTCTCCCCTACCTGCTTTTCGCCAAGGAGGAATTCGCAGGCTTCCACTGCCTTCTCGGCACCCTTTACGGGGATGCGGTTGGGAGTTGCACCTGTGGCAACAATTACCTCGTCCGCACCGAGGGCTTTCACGTCCTTAACCTCGGTATTCAGTTTAATCTCAATGGGATATCTTAAAATCTCGCGTCTGTACCAAGCAATAAGGTCGCGGTCCTTCTCCTTGAAGGAAGGTGCCGCGGCGGCAATGAACACACCGCCCAGCTTGTCGGTCTTTTCATAGAGAGTTACCTTGTGTCCGCGCTTGGCGCATACAATGGCGGCTTCCATACCGCCGATACCGCCGCCGATAACCGCAATGTTCTTTATTTTCTTTGCCTTTTCTATCTTATATTTATCCGACTGCATAACAGTGGGGTCAAGGGCACATCTGGCAATGTGGCTTGCATCGTAGATGGACTGGGCATTGGCAACGCCCTTGTAGTGTGCCATATTGAAGCAGGCATTGTGACAGCAGATGCAGGGACGGATATCCTCTAGTCTGTCCTCGATAAGCTTTGTGACCCACTGTGAGTCTGCAAGGAACTGTCGTGCCACACCCATAGCATCAATTCTGCCCTCGGCTATTGCCTTGGCGCCCACCTCGGGCTCCATTCTGCCTGCACACACAACAGGGATATCCACAAACTTCTTGATGTGAGCTACATCCTCAAGGTTGCAGTTGAGGGGCATATACATAGGCGGATGTGCCCAGTACCAGGAATCGTATGTTCCGTTGTCGGCGTTGAGCATATCGTAGCCTGCATCCTGAAGATACTTGGCGGCCTTCTCGCTCTCCGCCATGTCTCTGCCGATTTCCTTGAACTCCTCACCGGGAACTGCACCCGAGCAGAAATCCTTAACCTTGGAGGTGACGGAGTATCTCAATGATACGGGGAAGTCTTCGCCGCATCTCTCCTTGATAGCCTTTACTATATCGGTGGCAAAGCGGTAGCGGTTCTCAAAGGAGCCGCCGTATTTGTCTGTACGCTTGTTTGTATATTCAAGGGTGAACTGGTCAAGGAGGTAACCCTCGTGGACTGCGTGAACCTCAATGCCGTCAACCCCTGCCTCCTGACAGAGCTTTGCAGTCTTTGCAAAAGCCTCCACTATCTCCTCTATTTCCTTCACGGTAATGGCACGGCAGGTCATCTTGTCAGACCAGCGTGAGGGAAGCTCGCTGGGGCTTGCACTCTGATAAGGAATATTGATAATAGGCTTGATAATATCTCGCACTACAGGTGCATTGTGAAGCATTACCAGAGGTGTGGGCACCGCCCATGAGCGACCCATTCCCGCAGTAATCTGTATAAAGAGCTTGGCGCCTGTCTTGTGGATTTCGTCCATAAAGTCCTTGAGCTCTCTGAACATCTTTTTGTTCTCATAGAGCCACTGTCCCATAAAGGTACTGCGTATAGGTGCAATACCGGGGATAATCAGACCTACGTTGTTCTGTGCCTTCTCAATGAAGAACTTTGCGGCCTCCTTGTCAAAATGGTTACCTGTGTGCTCCATCCATCCGAAGAGAGAGGTTCCGCCCATAGGACAAAGAACGATTCTGTTCTTTATCTCAACGTTACCTATCTTCCAAGGGGTGAAAAGAGCCTCGTATTTCCGGTCCATTGTGTCACTTCCTTTATTTGAATTGTAGGTTTAATAAAACATCTGCAGAAGCAGTGATTATACAAATTGATTACGCGAATAAATAAGCCCTTCGGTGCATATCTTCTAACAGGTCAGATGCCGAAGATATTTCGCACTATTCCCCACAGAATAATCAGCACCAAGAGAGTTATATCAAGGGCAATAAATGGGGGCTTGTAGGAAAACCTGCCTTCTTTAATATATCTGAAGGAGGCAAGTGAGTATACCCAGAGGAGGTACAGAAGTTCGGGCAGAAACATCATATTGTATCTGAATGCCGCCGCAAAGTCCAACCGAAGCAAAGAAAGTACCGCACGGGAATTGCCGCAGCCGGGACAGTTGAGCTTTGTTACAAGGTGAAAGAAGCAGGGGATGCCGATGCCGAAATATCCTAGCAGAGCAAAAATACCACCTGCAAAAAGTATGGCGGCGGTAAGCAAAAAAACATTTCTTATTCTCTGATTCTTTGTCTGAGCTTTCAGAAACTTCATTGCACTTTCCCTCCAAACCACAAGATATTGTGTTTATCAACATCAATAATTCTAACATATATACAATAATATTACTATTTCGGCACTAAAAAAGCAATATAATACTAAAAATTAATAAAAAATATGATAAATACATCATATTCCCTTGACAATCTGTTATTACATTGTTAAAATATAATTAAAATAAAGAAAGGTGGGTATTTCATTATGGTAATCAAACAGAGAAATCCTATTACTCAGATCATCCTCTCTATCGTAACTTGCGGTATCTACGGTCTTTACTGGGCATACTGCATGGCTAAAGAGGCAGTAGGCTTTGCTGATCCCGAAGATAAGGGTATTCTTGAGATCGTTCTCTTTATCCTCTTCCCCTTCATCGGCATGTTCCTCACAGAGAAGAAGTTTGCTGCTGCTTGTGAAGCAAAGGGCGTTGAGCACAAGGATAATTCTATCCTCTACCTCATCCTCGGTCTTCTCGGACCTCTGGCTTGGGTTGCATTCTACATGTTCCAGACAGAGCTCAACAAGGTTGCTACTGAGTAATTAAATTACATAAGTTGCTAAAAGAATCAGCCCGATGCTTCTGCATCGGGCTTTCTTTTGTTTGCATTCAGAAAAAATTGAGGATTTCTGTTACATCTGTGTAAGTTTTGTTGACTTTAGGGCTTTATTGTCATAATATGGAATTAACAAGCATAAAGGAGTTTTTGTTATGAAATCATTAAATGAAGTTTCCAAAACCCTTTCCGAAAGAGAAAAAATCAGCGCTATAGTCTGGCTTGTCATCGGAATTATGCAGTGTCTGTCCATTGTGCTGATTTTCTGCGGTGTGTGGAATATCTACGCATCCATCAAAAGATTCAAGCACGCAGAGGCTGTCCTCACCCCTTGGAGAGGCATCGTCAACTCCTATGACAAGTGGATGAACAATATCATTATCGGTCTTGTAATCAACCTTATTTTCGGCGGAGTTATTGGTGTTGCGGGAAGCCTTTACGACCTCTTTATGGTACGCAGCTACGTTCTTGACAACAAGGATGTTTACGCAAACGCAGGTCTTTAATATCTGAGATTACGTTTTTAAAGCCTCCCTTTTTGAGGGAGGCTTTTTTCTGTGGGCGGCAGATTGCCGCCCCTACTTTTATTTTTAGTAAAAAAAACGCTCCGACGATATCCGTCGGAGCGCTGAACTCAACTAATAAATTACGGGTCAATTAATAGTAGTAGTAAGAAGATGATGAACCCATACCTTCTGCCATGCTCATCAGACCTGCAAAACCGTATGTTGCAATAAGAACAATAGCGGAAATGATTGAGCCGATGACAGAAAGTGCCAGCAGAACAATAGCTGCGATCATACCAATCTTACCGAATACAGACATTTCTCCATTCTTCTTCTTTTCAACAACAGCAAGCACAATTGCTGCGATATAAAGTACAGGAGGTAAAAGAGAAACGCAGAAACCTGCACAAGGAATTACACTCAGACAAACACTAAGGCAAATGCTGAGGAAATTAATAACCACACCTGCGATTGCACAAATCATTGAGATAATACCCATAGTCTTGTTGGGTGCTGTCTCCTCCTCATAAGGAGTTACATAAGATTCTGCATACTCTGCAGATGTGGGAGCAGTGTACTCGCCCTCACCGGGAGCAGAAAACTGATTGTTATACTCGTCCATATTCAAACCATCCTTTTAAATTTTTAAATATTTTACCACAAATTAACCCTTCGTTCAATACTTTTTTTACAAATTTCGTTATTTAGTATCATTTTAGGCGATAATGTGATATAATGTTTTCTAATGTTGCAAAGAGGTGATATCTCCTTGACCTTTACAAAGAAAGAACAATGGACTATTTTTATATGTCTGCACAGCGGTCTGCTGCTTTCGTTACTGATTCTTCCTCCGTATCTTTTTGTCACAAGCATTCTCCCCACAGAGCTTTGCTCAATGGTAAGGCTTATGGGGCTCTACTGTCCCCTGTGCGGAGCGACCCGTGCATTCTATGCCCTGCTTCATTTTGACATACTCAATTCTCTGCGATATAACCCCATTGTGATTATGTTCATACTGGCTTTCATTGCCTACGACATTCCCCTTATCGTACATCTGATTAAGGGCAAGACCCGCAAATCTATAGTAAAACCATGGATGGTAATTACACCGCTGGTAATCTGGGGTGTTTATCTTATTCTGCGATGCGTTCTGCTAATCTGGGAAATTGACCTTGTGGGAGATATCTTCCCACCTGTATAACACATAAAACGCGAGGTATCCTGCTAAACTACGGGATACCTCTTTTGCTTTATTCATTTTTCATCAGCGAAAAAATCCGCTTCCTGTTGCGCCTTCATCAGCATATCGGTAAACACGATGTGGTAATTCGCAGGCACTTCGTACCAGTCGCTATAAAGATATTCTTCTGTCACAACGCTGAATTGAGGTGCTTCTATAAAGAAACCCAGAGAATTCCTGATGATAGTCATCTCGTACTTCTCAAAGGGCATACCCTTCTTGAAGGAACGGATCTCTTTCGAATACCGCTCGGGCACCTCCTCGGAATTGAAAGGTGCTTCATCCAGCGTTGGAATTGTTGTGAGCACCTCGTTCAGAGCATCTCTCTGCTTATCGGTGAATTCGTAAACATTATACTCCTCTTCTATGATATCATAGCAACTGTAAAGATAACCGTCGGGATTATAACCTGCCTCTATCTCTTTGCAAATTGCATCATAGATACTCTCGTGGCAGTAATCACCCGCAGTATAATCATAGTAGGCTCTGATGAACTTTTTGTCATTGCTGAGCCTTGCCGAAGTCCCCTCTATAGCGCTGAGAAGTACAGGTACTTCCTTATCGGTAATGTAAATCAGATTTGAACCGCCGTTGCCCTCAAAATCAATCACCAGATAGTCGCAAAGGGGAAGTCTTTTGTAGGTTTCGCCGTTTAAGATAATACTACTTCCGTACATATAACCTTGTTCTTCACGCATTTTGTCGATTTTCACACAGCCTGTCATAGACATAAAAACCATTAAAGCAAGTGTCAGAGCGGTAAGAATTTTTAAAGTTCTCTTCATAAACCGAACCTCATTTTCGGAGTTTTCACCCTTAATAAAAGAGCTCAAGAGGTATCCTCTCGGATACCTCTTTTTAACATTTGCAGTGTCTGTTTATTACAGGTAGCTTTCGAATTCCTGAATCTCTATATCGTATGCTTCTTTTGTCTTCGCGGTTATCTCGTCGAAGGTCTTCTCAAGAGATTTGGGCACGCGGTAGATGTCGTCATAAAGCCACTCGGTGTTATCCTCGTTCCACTGAGAATCGTATATGTAGTAGCCTGATTCGTACTTATAGATATCCACCTCGTATCTCTCAAAAGGCATACCCTCTGTAAAGGACATTATCTCGGTAATATATTTATAATCGTACGACTCTACCTCGAAGGGGAGTTCATCCATTGTGGCGACTGTGGAAAGCACCTCGTTGATAGCATTTACCTGTGCATCGGTGAGGATGTATTCCTTATCCCAGTTGTTATCTTCGTCCTTCCAGTCGGTGTAGTCGTATTTGTAGCCGTCGGGGCTGTAGCCTGCCTCTATTGCGGAATATATTTTGTCATATATATCCTCGTGGCAGTAGTACTGCTCGCCATAGTAGCCGTGATACTCATCAAACACTTCTCTGACAAGATACATCTCGTCCTTGCTGATGTGACACTTCTCACCGGTAAAACCGCTGAGCAGCACGGGAACATCCTTGTCGGTAATGTTCACAATATAATCGGAGGACTGGAAAACAGAGCCGTAATAGCCTTCAAATTCGGGAGCAAGATACTCGCAGTAAGGAAGAGCGATAAAAGTCTCTCCGTTTACAACGATATTACCCTTTTCGTCAATATATCCATGACGCTCACGCATTTTGTCGATTTTCATACAGCCTGTCATAGAAACACAGAGTATGATAATAAGTCCTATAGCGGCGAGAATTTTTGCAGTTCTTTTCATATTCTCTCCCCCTTACTCAAGATTAAGCTTCTTTCTGATAATGGTGTGGCACACAAGGAACTCTACGCCCACAATCAGGATATAAACCAAAAGCATTCCTATAAAGAAGGTATGTCCGCAGAGGTAAATGTTATCTGCGATAAATTCTGCAACCCTCTCCATAAGAGGAGTCAGAGCAAATACGGAGAAAAGTACGGACATAACTGTGGAGAATACCTGTACTATCAGGTAATAAATGAAGTAGACTCCAACCGCCATCATAATGCGGTTCTTCTTTGCCATCTGACCGATAGTGATACAGGTGTAGTAGAGGAAGAAGGATGAAAATACTGCCACAAACATGCTCATGGCAAACTCTATGGCAAAGAACACAAGGTGAACCTTGTTTATTTCCTCAGGCAGATGTGCCCAGATGTAAGATGCCGCCTTCACACCCTCTACAAGGGGATCGCCCGAGAGAGCGATTACAAGGGATACAAGGGCTGCAAGTGCCGCCGCAATATAGAATGTGACTGCAGTTACGGATTTAACCATAAGATGCTGTGCAGGTGTTACGGGCAGAGTGAAGGAAAGATATCCTTCGGTGGAGAAAAGATTCTTGTAGTAGCGAATTACGCCGAATACCATAGCAAGGAATAATCCTGCAAACATTACCACAAAGAGCATCAGGAAGGATGAGCCGCCGATAATGTTGAATCCGATGGTATCAGATTCGAAGAAAAGAATTATTCTGGTGAGGATACCCACACCGAGTACTGCACACAGCACAGGAAGCATAAGTCTTCCCATTGCCGCAAATTCGTGCTTAAAAAGTTTCTTTACCATCTGAACACCTCCCTGAACAAGTCATCCACACTCTTGCCGTTTTCTTCTCTGATCTGGTCAACGGTCTTCTGCAGAACGATATGTCCGTTATTGATGAATACTACCTCGTCCAGCACCTGCTCGATATCCGAGATAAGATGGGTGGAGATAAGCACGGTGGCATCGGGGTTGTAGTTGTTGATAATTGTTGAGATTACATAGTCTCTTGCCGCAGGGTCAACACCAGCGATAGGCTCGTCAAGAACATAGAGTTTTGCGTTTCTGCTCATTACAAGGATAAGGCAAACCTTCTCCTTGTTGCCCTTGGAGAGGGATTTGAGGCGTGTCTCGGGAGTGATTCCCAGTCGCTCAAACATCTCATAGGCAAGGTCCTCACGGAAATCCTCGTAGAAATCCTTGAAGTAATCCACAATTTTCTTTACGGTCATCCAGTTGTTGAGATAGGAATTATCAGGCAGATACGCCACATTCACTCTGGATTTGGGACCGGGTTTTTCCGAACATACGGTGATGCTGCCCGAAGTGGGAGTCAGCAGACCGTTGATAAGCTTGATGAGAGTTGTCTTGCCTGAGCCGTTGGGGCCCAGAAGTCCGATTATCTTGCCGCTTTCAAGACAAAGGTCTATTTCATCAAGAGCAGTTTTGGTGCCGTAGCACTTGGTAAGTTTTTCGCAGCGCAAAAGTTCGCTCATTCGTTACCACTCCTTTACGTAATTTTTAGTGTCGTCCTTGGAAAATCCAAGGGCTTCCATCTGGCTGAAGTATTCCTCTGTCTTCTCAAATCTCAGAGTCTTTACACTCTGCTTGGACACAGAAACATCCTCCGCCACAAACCTTCCGCTTCCGCGCATTGTGTAGATAAGACCCTGCTGTTCCAGAGTTTCGTATGCACGCTGTACGGTGTTGGGATTTACCCCCGCAGAAATTGCCATGTCGCGTACCGAGGGAAGCTTGTCGTGGGGGTTATACTCCCCCGACGCTATCAGCACGCTCATATGCTCGCAAAGCTGGGGGCATATCGGCTTATTCTTATCAGGTTTCCAATTCACTTAATCACCTCATTCTCTATGACTGTATCAGTGTCATAGTGTACTATTATACTAACACACTAATACACGTTTGTCAACAAATTTTTCCAAAAAAATTCCCACAAACCAAAGTTTGCAGGAATTTACTACACATTCTAATTTATGCCGCCGATTTTTTATTTATGATGCGACAGAGCAAACGATAGAACCAATATGCCATCAGGGTAAACAGTATCTGCAAGGTTGCCACTATAATCACATAGATAATCTGAGTAAGAGCATAACCGAGAATTCCCTGCATAAACAGCCTTACACTCTCAAGCGGCGGAATGTTGCAGGAATACATATTAGCATAGTTTGTTTTGAGAATCTGTGCCATAATGCCTGCCACCGCACCGAACACCGTCATAAAAGCTATTATTGCTTTCTGCTCTCCCTTTTCCCCTGCGGGGGCAAGTCCCAAGGCTACAATGAGGAAGAACTCAAAAATGACGATATTGTGGATGGTCACGGTGTGAAAATAGTGATAGTGGGTGAAATACTGCTTTATGTTGTCTGCGCTGTAAATAAGTGCGGGGTAAATCATCATCAGCAGAAATACCGAGGCACATATCGAGGCAGTTACCACCCTAACCTGATGCTCGTATTTTCCTCTGTAAAAAGCCATCAGAGGCAACATAAATATAAAGAGCGAGCAGAAATGAAAGGGCAGACTGTAGAGGTCATATCCACCGTCAAAGGAAACTATCTGCTTGCCGATTTCGATAAGAAACAGTATTACCGCCAACACCTGAAATGGTATCATACGGATTCTGATATCCTTCTTGCCGATTAAAAGCTTCAGCACAAAGGATATGGCTATCATAATAATCGTCGCAGGAACAAGAGTAAAAAGATGCTCCTTGGTCCAAAGCTCCATAATCATACCTCCATCATATAAATAAACTACCACAAAGGCTCTCACTTGTAAATATATATTACTGATTTGTAGTCAATTCTTAAAGCACACAAAAACACCGCCCGCAAAACTGCAGGCGGCATTTATTTATTCTTCTGTTTTACTCTCTTCTGCTATAGCAGAGTTTTTGAGAATCTTCTTCATTACACTTCTGAGGATAAAGTAGGCAATTGCGGCTTCTATCAGAACAAAGGGGAAAAACATTAAATTCTGAATTAAGTACCACAGTAAACTACTCTTGAATTTGAACAAACCGAGTATGTCATTTACCCAAATACTGATAATAAGAGTATAAACAGGACTTGCAATTATATATGCACCAACAGGTATCAGGCAGAGGAACAAAGGAAGCTTTGCTCTGTGCTTGAAGGTAAAGAGAAGATATACGCCTATTGCCACAGCAAGGCAAAGAATTCCTGAAATACAGAAAATCACATCAGAAAAAGTATTAGCAAGCTGATAGTACTCGTCATTACTAAATATATCACGAAGCAATTCCCACACTTCCGAATAAAGACTGCCACTCAAAGTTTCGGCAATGCTCTGTATTATATAATTGATTATAACAATCAAGGGTGCCGAAAGGGCGGCAATAGTTGCAATTTTAGCAGGAGAGGCAGTTTTATTCTCGTTAAGTTTTGAATTCTTCGCAGGAGTCTTGGGAGCCATACTCGCAGGTGCCTGGCTTTTAACTGTTTCAGGTTCTTTAGCGCGTATATCCTCTATCGTCTTTCGAGAGACGGTCTCGGTTTTCTCCACATCAACCGCATCAACTTTGTTGCCGCAGACTCTGCAGAATTTTGCACCCTCATTAATGGGGTTTCCGCATTTTTCGCAAAACATAAATAACCCGACCTTTCATTTAATGTAAGTAAATGTTATCATCAGAAAAATTAAATGTGAATATTTGTCAGACCATAAACAGATCTGCCGACAAGGTCAGCACCACAAGGAACAGCACATTAATGAGAGTGAACATCAGAAAATACTGCTTTCCCCTGCCGGGATAGAGAATTCTGAACTCGCTGAAGGTGATAAGACTTGCCAGAGATGCAATAAGGGTACCCGTGCCGCCGATATTCACACCGAGGAGCAGTGAGTGATAATCTGTGGTAAACCTTGAAAGTAGAATCGCCGAGGGTACGTTGCTGATGAACTGGCAGGAAAGCACAGACACCAGCAGGGTATTTTTCTCCAGAAGACTTGAGAGAAATGTATTGATTACCTCAATTCTTGAGAGGTTTCCCGCAAAGATAAAGAAGAAAAAGAAGGTTCCGAGGAGTGGGTAATCCACCATCTTCAGAGACTCTCTGTCTGCAAAGAGCAGAACAAGGGGTATCAGCACCAGACCCACCACATAAGGAATTACTCTGAACACTATGAGCAGGGACACCGCAAAAAGCACAAGATAGAGAATTGTCCTGCGGATATTCAGCTTCTCACCGAACTCCTCCTTGATGGAAAGCTTTGAGGGCTTCACAAAAAGGCACATTATAAAGAGCATTCCTATTGCTATGAGGAAGGGCGGCAGCATTATCAGGGTAAACTCCCCTGTGGGAATGTTGAAATAGGAGTAGAGGTAGAGGTTCTGGGGATTTCCGAAAGGGGTCAGCATTCCGCCGAGGTTTGCCGCAATATTCTGCAGAATGAAGAGATATGCCATATACTTCTCCTTGTCCGTAACAGACAGGGCAAAGTACCCCAGAGGCAGGAAAGTTATCAGTGCCATATCGTTGGCGATAAGCATTGAGCCCAGAAAGGTTATGCATATCAGGAGTATAAATAGTCCACGGAGGTTTCCCGAAAGTTTCACCAGCTTTCTGGCAAGGATGGTGAAGAACTTGATATTCCGAAGTGCACACACCACCGCCAGAGTTATGAAAAGGCAGACCAGAGTTTTAAGGTCAAAATATCCAAGATATTCCTTGTCGGGAGGTACGAAGAAACAGGTGACGAGGGCGGCGGTCATAGCCACCAGAAACACCACGTTTTTCTTCATAAATCTCAGGATTTTTCTCTTGGTCCTCTCAAGTTTCGCCTTACGTTTTAAAGCATTTGTCAACTCTCACACCTCGCAATCCAGACTATTATAAAACAATATTCTCCGCTATGCAAGGGATTACTGCAGTTTTCCCCATAAAAAAGCTGTCCCCAATGAGGACAGCTTTGAAGTTATATATCCATATTATCAAGAAATGCAGAATAGGTGTCGATTTCCTCGGTAGTTTCATAAAGAAACGCCCTGCAAGTCTCTTCTTTAGCGAGGATTTTACCCACCTTTTTGACGGCTTTGAGAAAGCTTTTGTCAAAGAGGATTTCATCCGAGTGCATCAGAAGCGGACAGAGACGCTGTGCTCTTGTGTCGGCTTCGACAAAGATTCGTCCCCTCTCATCTATGGTAGGAAAGAATGGAAATATCCTGCAGGCAAGGGGGCGTTTCTCTCTGTCGCATTTACCGTCGCACACCGCAAGGCGCACCCCCGACGGAAGTTTCCTCACCTGAAGCTCGCTCTCCTCAAAAGGAAAGAGCCTCATTCCGATGTCCTTGTCGCCCTTGCAACAGGCACCGCCGCAGAGCTTTCCGCAGTCAGCCTTCAGGGGAGTTTTGTCCCCTATCACCGTGTATATCTTCTCATACATCTTTTTGTAATCGGGAGTTTTCATAGATATCTGCTTCATTTCTCTCTCATAATCTTATTCTCAATAGCGTTCAGGGCTTTCCTCACTCTCAAAAGCTTAAAGAGATAGTGCCTTGCACAGTCAAGAATCAGGCATCCCACGAAAATCGCAGCTATTGCCGCCACTATTCCCAAAAGCATAATGTGAAGCGGTTGCTCTGTGAGGAAAACAAATCTTTTTGCAAGCCACTCCCACACAAGCTCATGGAGATGGATAATGTACACACCAAAGGTAAGAGGAGATATAAATCCGATTATTCCACAGACAAACCTTGGCATATTGTTAAGTCTCACAAAGAACAAAAGCAGAGCCAAAGCGGATATCAGAATAAGGGGCGAGTTATATTTAATTAACGAATTGGCGGCTATGTAGTGGGTTACTATCTCAGGAAGTCTCTCAAGCAACAGCTTTGAGCCCCAGGCAAGAGTCACCGAACCTAAATAAATCATCAGAAGGAAAACACTCTTCAGTTTCTCAAACAAGCCGTACTTTGCAACAAATGCACCGATTAAATAAACGTATGCAAGCCACATAGCAGAATAGCCGCTGTGAATCTGGAAGGGATCCTTCTTAAACACAGGTCCGGGGAAAAACGCACTTGCGCAGAATATCGCACCGACCAACATAATCATTATGGAAATTGTCTTTTTACTGAGGTTATTAACTGCCGCATTGAGCATCGGCATAAACAGAAACAGAATTGCGTAATCTGTAAAATACCAATAATACCGGCTGAAAATCGGAATGAAAGAAACTAGGAGCTTGCCACGGCTGAAGTTTTCAGATACAAAAATAAAGTCAACAGTCTGCATCAGAAGCATAGTGAAAACAACCTGAACCCAAAGATACGCAAGATTTGAAAACTTATGACGAGAACGGAGCCCCACAAAGCCTGAAATCAGCGCAAAGCAGTTAACTGCTCCATAACACGCCGTTTCAATCCACCAAGACAAAGCATAAGCAGGAAAATCGCCCTTGGCGGCTTCGAGCACACCGCCTCGTCCCAAAACGTGCAGACCCACTACCATAATCATAGAAACTATACGGAACAAATCGATGCCATAGTTACGTTGCTGTGTTCTGTCCATATTCAGCCTCCCTATTTACAATATATCCTGATTATATCACAAAGGGCAAATGTTGACAATATTCGGGAAAGTATGAATAAAGAAAATAGTAACCATACCTCTTTGAATTTTCATATATAGGTTACCTCCGTTACAGCTTTAGTGATATTGTGCCTCTGGCACAGTGATATTTTCATTTCATAAAAGCGATATTGAAACCTTCGGTTTCAATGATATTATATCCGACTATGAACTGCCAAAGGCAATGCCACTTGTGAGAAGCACAAATACCACTGCAAAGCAATATAACTCGAAGAAAGGCGAATATAACTGAAAAAGACAATTGCATTCGCAATAGCCCTTTTCAAGGTCATCTGTCCTCGTAGCACAGCTACTTCGGACTTCAAGGCTAAAAACAGTCCCCCGGACTGTTTTCTTAACGCCTCTCACCCGCCTCCGTGTTCGAATCCCTTCGAGTATTTCAAGATATAAAACAAAAGTGCAGTATAACGGTGCGCAAACGGGGCAAAGAAAAGGGAAAAGGTGCGTAGATTACACAATTCTGCTTTGGATGGTTTCCAAAATTTCTTTTTCTGCTTCTTTGCCGTAAGCATAAAGAGTAACAGTAACACTCGTTCCATCTTTTAACCTTAACGTATAGAAAAAGCAATCATCAGAAATAAGCTTGTCACCTTTGTGAAATTTGCTTTCAACAGAACCAATATCACATATTCTGACAACAGTTTTTTGAAAAACTATCTTTCCATTTATTTCCGCACCTCTGGGGAAGATGACTCTATCTGTATCCATGATCAAGGTTCTACTTTTTTCGGCAAGGAAGCAACTGAAAAATATAATACCTAACAGTCCACCCATCAATATCAGACAAATGGGTAATTCAATATTTTCAATGCCTGCAAAAGCAAGGATAATACCGATCAGCACTACTGCGCCACAAATCAAAGCAGCTATCGCAAGCAACTTTGTTGCACGAGAAGTATATCTTTTCATTTCGCATTCTC
>JAFQNJ010000055.1 GCA_017395925.1 Ruminococcus sp.
GGGGATACAGCAGATGGGATGAGTATCGTTGAGCTGGCAAGCATTGAGCTCTGCAAAACGTGAGAAGTCGCTGCCGTACTGTGCCTTATACTTTCTGATGATATCCTGGAGAGAAGCGGAGCAGAAGAAGTACTGCTGCTTGAGTCTCAGAACCTTACCCTCGCGGGAGTTGTCGTTGGGATAGAGAACCTTGGAGATGTTCTCGGCGTCGTTCTTTGCCTTGATGGACTCGTCGTATCTGCCTTCGTTGAACTGGAGGAAGTTGAACTCGTCAACTGCCTCTGCCTGCCACAGACGGAGAGTGTTGATGTTCTTTGTGCCGTAGCCGATGATAGCCATATCATAGGGAACAGCAACAACTGTCTGGTCAGCGAACTTAACTGTAACAGCGTCCTCAAGACGTCTGATGCACCAGGGATCGCCGAACTTCTGCCAGTCGTCAGCTGTCTCTACCTGATAGCCGTTCTTGATGGACTGCTTGAAGAGACCGTACTTGTAGCGGATGCCGTAGCCGTCAAGGGGAATATCGTGAGTTGCAGCAGAGTCAAGGAAACAAGCTGCGAGTCTTCCGAGACCGCCGTTACCGAGAGCTGCGTCGTCGATATCTTCGAAATCGTTGATGTTCATACCCTTGGATTTGAGAAGGGTCTTTACTTCGTCAAGAGCGCCGAGGCAGTAGAGGTTGTTGTAAATCATTCTGCCCATGAGGAACTCTGCGGAGAAGTAATATGCTCTGCGCTTTTTAGCGTGATTCTTCTGGCTCTTTGCCCAGTTGTCTGCGATTTCGTTCATAACAGCCTTGCCGAGAGCAAGGTGAAGCTGCTCTTTGGTCAGCTCCTTAGGTTTTTTACAGTATGCACTTTTTGCAATAGTTTCAAGATTCTCAATAATTTTACTCATTGTTTATTCCTCCAGTCTATTGTAGGTAACTACCATTTCCTTAAGTTTTGCGGCAAGCTCATTTGTGAGCGCACCTTTATCAATTCTCCATTCCCAGTTGCCGCCGAGAGTGGAGGGAGTGTTGATTCTTGCTTCGCTGCCGAGACCAAGGATATCCTGCATCTGGATGATAGCGAAGTTTGCACGGCTCTCATAAGCTGTGCGGATGATTCCCCAGTTGAAGCCTTCCTCGTCAGAGATGTGGCAGTAGCTTCTTGCGTAGTTGATGTCGCTCTCCTTTGCCTGAGACATCCAACCCATAAGGGTGTCGTTGTCGTGAGTGCCGGAGTAAACAACGCAGTTCTCGGGATATTTGTGGGGGAGATAATCGTTCTCTTCGCCGCTGTCAAAAGCAAACTCAAGAACCTTCATGCCGGGATATCCGCTGTCCTTGAGGAGCTGGATAACGCCGGGGGTGAGAGTGCCCAGGTCCTCTGCAACAATTTCGATATCGCCCAGAGCCTCACGCATCAGGTTGAAGAACTCTATGCCGGGACCTTCCATCCAGCTGCCGCCGATAGCGTTCTCAGCGGGGAAGGGAATTGCATAGTAGCTGTCAAAAGCTCTGAAGTGGTCGATTCTTGTGATATCAAAGAGAGCATCAGCTGCCTTGATACGCTGGAACCACCAAGCATAGCCTGTTTCCTTGAGGTACTCCCAGTTGTAGAGGGGGTTGCCCCAGAGCTGACCTGTTGCGGAGAAGTAGTCGGGGGGACAACCTGCAACGCAAACGGGATTTCTCTGCTCATCAAGCCAGAACACCTCGGGATTAGCCCAGGTATCTGCAGAGTCCATAGCAACATAGATGGGCATATCGCCTAAAATCTTGATGCCGAGAGAGTTAACATAAGCGCGGAATTTCTCCCACTGCTCGTAGAATTTAAACTGGAGGAAGCTCCAGAAACCGATTTCATCGGAGAATTTTCTTGTGTAACGGGCAACAGCCTTCTCCTCGCGGAGACGGATAGCCTCGTCCTCCCACTCTGTCCATGCCTTCATGCCGAAGCTCTTCTTAACAGCCATATAGAGGGCATAGTTTTTGAGCCATTTGCAGTTTCTTCTCTTGAAAGAGGAGAAAGCCTTTGTTTCGGGAGCATCTTTTCCCAGAGCCTTGAAGTTCTCGTATGCGATGCGGAGAACCTCGAAGCGGCTGTTGTATACCTGCTCGTAATCAACGTAGCCGGGATTTGTGCCGAAGTTGTATTTTTCAATGTCTTCCTTTGTAAGGAGACCTTCCTCGCAGAGCATATCCAGGTCAATCATATAGGGGTTGCCTGCATAGGTGGAGAAAGACTGATAGGGGGAGTCGCCGTAGCTTGTAGGACCAACGGGAAGAATCTGCCATATCTTCTGACCTGATTCCTTCAGAAAGTCTGCGAACTTGTAAGCTTCCTTACCTATTGTACCGATGCCGTAGGGAGAAGGCAGAGAGGTAATAGGCATAAGGATACCTGCACATCTTGACATAAAATCATCTCCTGCATAGATTTAGTTTTTAATATTGAGTCACGCTCAAAATCGGAAGTTTCCGAAAAAAGTTTGCCGGATAAAACTCAAGGTGGTAAAATCGAGTACCTCGCAAAGCGAATACTTCGGGATTTTATCACGATAAAGCATTATAGTCAACAAAATTTTACCATATATCTTTTGGTTTTGCAAGTGCTAAAAGCCCAAAAGTGGCTTAAATACTGACAAGTACACAATAAAGTGCCAGACTTGCAGAGAGTTGGCGATTTTTGTCTCTGTTGTTATTTTTTGCACTAAAATCGGCTTTTATTATGTCGGTTCTTGCTTTGGTGGCAATACCGATATAGACAAGTCCCACGGGCTTGTCGGGAGTTCCCCCTGATGGACCTGCGATGCCCGTTGTGGAAACGGAAATATCGGCATCCGAGAGACGGAGAATACCTTCTGCCATCTCCTTGGCTGTATCAGGTGAAACCGCGCCGAAGGCGTCAAGGGTCTTATGGGAAACGCCCAGTACTTTCTCCTTGATGCAGTTTGCGTAGGAGCACACTCCGCAGTCAAATACAGATGAAGCACCGCTTTGGTCGGTGATGAGCTTGCTGATAAGTCCGCCTGTGCAACTCTCTGCCGTGGCGATTTTAAGCCCCTTTAAGGAGAGTTTTCCTATAAGCATGGCGGGGACCTCATCCATAGATATACCTTTTTCTTTAAGTTCCCAGAGGAAATCGTCTTCGGTTATTGTTCTGATATTATTTGTTTCCATTTTATCACCTGAAGTATCTAAACATCATATACTTATATTTTAACATTTTAAGTTTATTATTGCAATACGGGCAGTTTTTTGGTATATTTTAGTGGTATGAAAGCGAGGGCTTTATTATGGCTTGGTTTTTTACGGAGGAAGAAATTAATTCAGAGGAGTATACGGTGACGGGCGAGGATGCCAGACACATGGAAAAATCCCTTCGTATGAAGGTGGGAGAGACGGTTACTCTGGTGACCCCCTCGGGAATGGAGCATCACTCGGAGATTTCTGCGTTTACCCCCTCGGGAGTAGAGGTGAGAGTGATTTCAAGAAATCAGACACTTCAGGAAGCGGATATCAGGGTGACTCTGTATCAATGCATTCTCAAGGGAGATAAGATGGACTTTGTTATTCAGAAAGCAGTGGAACTGGGTGTTACGGAAATTGTCCCTGTGGTGTCCTTGAGATGTGTCTCTCGTCCGGATGAGAAGTCTATACGCAAAAAGGTTGAACGTTGGCAGAAGATAGCTCTCTCTGCTGCCCAGCAGTCTATGAGAGGTACTGTTCCGCAGGTGTCCCCGGCGGTGAGTTTTGAAGAAGCGGTTAGAAATGCCGCAGAGAATTCACGGGGAATAATCTTCTATGAAGGCGGCGGCGAAAGTCTGCGTAAGCTTATCAGTGAAGATAAAAAGGAAAATATCTCCATTTTTATCGGAAGTGAAGGCGGATTTGAGCTTTCCGAGGTGGAGTTTGCGAAGGAACAGGGTGTTGTCAGCGCAACTCTTGGCAAAAGGATACTCAGAGCGGAGACGGCTCCCTTGGCGGCACTTTCCGTAATAATGTGCCTCAGCGGTAATATGGACTGATTAGCAACAAAAATTAGGATAAAGGAAGGTTTTTATGACAGGTGTTATTTGCGCAATGGATCTGGAGCTTCAGGGAATCCTTGATATGATGGATGTAAGCTCTGAAAGTGAAAAATCAGGAATAAAATTCTACAAAGGAAAAATACGCGGTGCCGATGCAGTAATCGCACAGTGTGGCATCGGCAAGGTGAACTCCGCTATCTGTACCCAGATTATGATAGACCTTTTCTCGGTTGACGAGATTATCAACAGCGGTGTGGCAGGTGCTTTGAGCCTTGACGTTACCGTGGGTGACGTGGTAGTGGCAACTGCGGCAGTTCAGCACGACTTTGACACCACCGCCTTCGGTGCGCCCAAGGGACTTATGGAATTTGACGGCGAAAGGATTATTGAAATTCCTGCAGACGAGGCACTTTCCGAGACCCTTTTTGAGTGTGCAAAGAAGCTGGAGGATACAAATGTTTTCAGAGGAATTATTGCAACAGGTGACAAGTTTGTGGCAGATTCCGAGGAGAGGCTTTCAATCGGCAGAGAATTCTCTGCCCTTGCTTGCGAGATGGAGGGCGGTGCTATGGCTCACGTCTGCAGACGTGCAAAGGTACCCTATGCGATTCTTCGCTCCATATCTGATGATATCGGTCACAACACAACCGTAAGCTTTGATGAGTTCAAGGTTATGGCGGCGAAGAAGACCGTGGAGATTATCTCCGATTTTTTTGAGAAAAAGGCAGTATAACAAATTGTTCTGCCTTAGCAAACTCTGTCCTGATGTCAGCAATTCCTTGACTTTTGGGGGAGTTAATGTTAAGATTCAAGGCAAGAGGTGAATATACCTATGACCAAATATGTCAGAATGTTCAAATGGCTTGTAGTATTGCTCGCCGGAGGCTCATTCGTTCTGTCGGTTACTTTTCTCCCCTATTTTGCGGAGTCGGTAGCCTGGCGATTTCCTGAATATGATTATCTTTTATATCCCGTACTGTTCTTTCTGTGGGCAACACTCATAGGCTTTTATTATATGGTAGTTCTGGTAATCAACATCCTTGGCAACGTGCAGTCGGGCAAAGCCTTTACCGTGACAACGGCGAAGCTTTTTGACAGAATAGCACTGATGGCTTTTGTTGAGATTGTTGCCTACGTGCTGGGATTTGTGGCGGTTTCTATCTGCATTATGAAAGCACATCCGTACTTTATTTTTGCGTTGTTCATAGTCACTTTTATCTGTCTGGCACTTATGGGATTCTGCAAAATTATGAAGCATCTTCTTCTGCGTGTTGTTGATATCAAGGAAGAAAATGACTACACAGTCTGAGGAGGATTACGGTGGCAGTTACAGTAAAGCTTGAGGAACTTCTCAAGGAAAGAAAAATCACCGCCGGAGACCTTGCAAAAATGGCGGAGATAGAGCCTGCAAAGCTCTCTCTCCTCAAGAGCAACAAGGCTCACGCGATTAAATTCGAAACTCTGGATAAGATTTGTCGGGCACTTGAGTGTCAGGTGTCGGACCTTATTGAATACAAGGAATAATATAAGAACGTACTTCAGTCGCACAGCAACTTTAGAAGCTGTGCGGCTTTTTTATATTCTGCGTAGGACAGGGTGAAACACACTTTGCGGGAACTTCTGAGGTAGATTTTAAGGTTGCATTTTCCGAAAATTTGCTTTATGGGACCGGCATCTATCTGAACGGCAATAACATTTTCTTTGGGAATGAATGCTTCCTGCATCAGAAAGTTCTTGAAGGTACGAATTTTTATAAGGTTGGCTGTCAGGGTACAGTAGGTTTTTGTGAAACGAAAATGTGCAAAGTAAAAGAGAAAAATTCCTGCCGAAAACAGGGGCAGGAATATCTCTGCGGAAAGGGACAGGGGTAGATAAATTTTTGGAACAATGCAGATTGCAGAGAGGGCAAAAAGGAGAATGAGGGGTCTGATGCAGTATGCCCATCGGGAGTTGGCGGCGGGCTTGATGTGCAGGAGTGCCCTCTGCCCGGAAGGAAGGCTTTCTTTCAGAAAATCATGGCATTTTTCGGCCTTTTCTCCAAGCATCAGAGGTGCGTTGCCACCGCTTTCGGGTTGGGGTATATGTGCCCACAGGGTACGCCGACGAAGTAGTATGCAGATAACGCCTGCGGTGAGGATATGGGCGGTGATGTGCTTTTCGCTGAAAACAAAGGTGACCTGTGGGATTAGTCCGTACATTACTTTTATAGTTTTGCTCTGACGGAAAAATCTGTGCCGCAGAATTTTTGTGAGATTTGAGAGTGTGAGAACACCCCAAAGAATAAGCAGGAAAAACGCAAAAAGCCTCATGGAATAGGGCAGAAACCGAAGGATAAAGAGGAGCTCTCTGTCAATGCTTTCGGCAAGTTTTAGTGCATCTGTCAACTGAAAGAATCGGGAGGAGAACCGAAGGACAGACAGTGCCGTCACAAGACCCGCGACGCTGTGAGTGAAGTCGATGCTTGAAATAATCAGAGCGGAGAGCGGTGTGTGCCTTGCTTTTTTGCTTTCGCTGATATTGGGAAAAACGGAGATAAGCAGAAGGTGGGCGGATTTTTTTTGAAGCAGTATCTTTTTCAGAAAGATATCGCTGTTAAGTTTGACTTCGCAACTGCGGGAGAAAAGGTGCAGGGGGCTTCTCGTGACGGATATACTGCGAAGAGCTTTGCGGGGAATCAGAGTGCGCTGTTTTATCACTATCCCTTTGCAGAGATTTAAAGTGCTTCTCTCCTCTGTGAGAGAGGTTCTCTTGTAAACAGAATAAGATAAGATTGCAGCCAAAGCAAGAAGTACCATATCGGGGACGATGAGAGACTTGACAGAAAGTTCTCTTCCGAACAGAAGCTCGTAGGGGGTGCTCAGGACAAAGACGGACCACCGCAAGAAAAAGGATGCAGCAGTGAACAGAGATGTTTTATATGCTGTTTTCTTCATAGTGGTCACTCTTTGCGGATTTCAGTTTTTTGCGAAGGATGTTTGCGGCGGTTTCGTCAAGAGGGAAGGTGAGGAGTTTTTTGCCTCGGCAGTAAATGACAAGATGAGCAAGGCGGAGCTTTTCGGATAAGGGGGTAGAGAGGCTTTCTATTGCTTCGATATTTGAGAGATTCAAGCACAAATTCCGTTTTATCAACGCACCGTAAGTAAGGGTGATGTGGTTGCGGGAGAGAACGATATCAAGGCTTCGGTATCTCAGATAAAAAAGCAGAAAAGAAGCGGCAAGGGTGATGCCGAAAGCGAGGAAGAGAAGGCTGTGATATTCCCATAAAAATCCTGTCAGCAGTACAAGGAGTATGGCAGAAACAAAGATAACCCGAATATACCAAAGGATAAGTATTCTTTTTGTAATCATTTATTCATCACCTTTTGGTTATTATGTGCCGAAGATAAAAAAATAAAGCACGGTCTCAAAAAAACCGTGCTTCATAAATCTTATTGGATTTGAATTTTTCAGAGTTTCTCCACTTCGTCAGCAGCTTTCTCGAAGTAATCCCCAACGAAAAGCTCCATGGTGCCTGTATCAGTACACTTGGCAAGAGTGGGGTCAATGGGAAGCCTTGCGATAACCTTGGTGCCGTATTTCTCGGCAACCTCGTCGGTGTGGCTTTCGCCGAAGATGCGATGCTCTTTGCCACAGTCGGGACACTTGAAGTAGCTCATGTTCTCTACAATTCCGATGATGGGAATGTTCATAAGTTCTGCCATCTTTGCGGCTTTTTCAACAATCATGGAAACAAGCTCCTGAACAGAAGCCACAACGATAATGCCGTCCAGAGGAATGCTCTGGAAAACGGTCAGGGGAACATCGCCTGTTCCGGGGGGCATATCGATGAACATATAGTCTACATCGTTCCAGATAAATTCGGTCCAGAACTGCTTGACGGTGCCTGCGATAACGGGGCCTCTCCATACCACGGGGTCGGTCTCGTTTTCAAGGAGCAGGTTGATGGATACCACGTCGATGCCGGTCTTTGTTGTAACAGGCAGAAGTCCAAGCTCTGTGCCGGTGCATTTTTCCTTGATACCGAATGCCTTGGGGATGGAAGGACCGGTGATGTCGGCATCCATAATGGCGGTCTTGAAGCCGCGGCGGTTCATGCTAACTGCCATGGCAGAGGTGACAAGGCTTTTGCCTACGCCGCCTTTACCGGACACGACGCCGATAACTTTCTTGACACTGCTCATTTTGTTCAGTTCTTCTTTAGGAATGGTGTTTTCGCCTTTTGAATGGCAGTTTTCACCACAGGTTTCACAATTGTGAGTGCAACCCATTTTTGAATTACCTCTTTTCTAATTCTTACTGTTTTGATATTTGTAATGCTGTATTAATTATTCTTCGCAGTTTGTTCTGAAAATAACAAACATACCTGCTTTGATTTCTTCATTGCAAGGAGTTACATCAGAAATGCGGATTTCTTTTTCGCTGTCAAACTGAAGGTCCATATCGTCAACAACCATCAGTGCACCCTCGCACTCTGCATCTGCAACTACGTAGCAGCCGCACTCGGTGCAGTTGCAGCAGGACTCTTCCTCTTTGATTTCTGCGGTGTCGGTTTCATCGCAGGTGTTGTCTGCAACTGTTTCGAAACCGCTGAGGAAGGTGTAGGGGATTCCGTAACCCAGAGCCACACAAGCAAGGATAAAGAGGGGGCTGTAGGGAAGGGGAGTTGTGGTGCCTAAGTTTGCGATAGCGGTGTGGAAGGGGAGTTTCTCGATAAGCTGTGCAAGGATGATGTAGAGAGCAGGGATATCGAGAATGAGAAGTGTAAAGAGGCTGAATCGCATAACGGGCTTACCTTCGCCGACTCTGGTGGCGTAGAAGATAACAAGTCCGAAAACGGTGAATACAGCCAGATTGATATAGGGTGCCAATGCTTCAACACTTGCAGCAGCAGTGAGGAAGAAGTAAGAACACACAATATAGCCTAAAATAAGGAAAGCGGAAAACAGAAGATTAAGAGCATCTTTTTTGCCTGTTTTTTTCATAGTTAACATCCTCCGATATAAAAGTGTTTTTATATTATATCACAAGGGTAAAGTGATAGGAAGAACTTTTTGTAAATTTTATACTTTTGCTTTTGCCACAAGGCATACCCAGCCGCCGTCGATTAGGGTTTCTTTGATTTCAAAGTTTTCTTCTATAGCACCCAGCACATCGTCAAGTCGGCTCTCGATAATACCGCTCATAATGTAGACGGAGTCTTCGTTCATGAATTTGCGGACGTCCTTGGAGAGCATGATGATTGCATCGGCAACAATGTTGGCGGCAACTACATCGTAGGTGCCCTCTACCTTGTCGGTGAGATTTCCTGCCACAAAGGTGCACTTGTCTGAAACGTTGTTAAGCTCTGCGTTTTCCTTTGCAGTGCGTACTGCGGTGGGGTCGATGTCCACACCGAAGGCACGCTCTGCACCCAGAAGCACACCTGCAATCGAGAGGATACCGCTGCCACAACCCACATCAAGAAGTGTGGTGGAGTCACTTACATACTTTTCAAGCTGTGCAAGGCAGAGTCTGGTGGTTTCGTGGTTGCCTGTGCCGAAGGCAAGACCGGGGTCGATGTTGATTATTTTGCGGTCTCCTGCGTCTACCTCGTCTCTCCATGTGGGGCGGATGAGGAGCTTTTCGCCAACGGGAATGGGAAAGAAATACTGCCTCCAGTTGTTTCTCCAGTCCTCCTCATTGCAGCAAAGGGTATGGATTTCGTTGTCCACTCCCTCTGAAAGCAGACGCTCTCTGAGGAATGCTATGGATTCGGCAGGATTTTCCTCGGGGCTTATGTAGATGTGGATAAGCACCTTGGACTTGTCCTTCTTCAGAAGCTCCTCATCGATAAGGTCGATGTGGGCAATCTCCATAACCTCTTCGTTTAAGTTGGAGTAGTCCTCAATATAGATGCCGTAAGGCACTACCATGTGGGCAATTGCCTCGGCGGTTTCGCTGTGTTTTCCGTCAACGGAAATGATGATTTCGGTCCAGTCCATAGTATACCTCAAAATTTATATTATTTATCCGAAAATGCTTTTGATTACGTCGGAGAAGCTTTTTCTCTTGGAGTAGTTTTTGTCAGAAGATGCGGCTTCAAACTGCTTCAGCAGATCTTTCTGCTTTGAACTTAAATTGCGGGGAACATCAATAGTTACCTTCACATACTGGTCGCCTCTGCCCTTGCCGTTTAAGTGGGGGATACCCTTGCCCTTGAGCTTGAAAATATCTCCGGGTTGAGTGCCGTCGTGTACAGCATAGCTTACCTTGCCGTCGATGGTGGGAACGATAACCTCGGCGCCAAGTGCCGCCTGAGTATATGTCAGAGGAAGTTCGCACCATACGTCGTCGCCCTTGCGCTCAAAAATGGGGTGGGGACGGACGTTTACATATACGCGGACATCGCCGGCAGGACCGCCGTTTATACCGGTGCTTCCCTGACCGCTTACGTTGAGAAGCTGGTCATTATTGACACCTGCAGGGATGTTGATTTCGATTTTTCTTGTGGTCTTGTGTCTGCCCTGACCGCCGCAAACCTTACAGGGATGCTCGATAACCTTACCTGTGCCGCGGCAAGTGTCGCAGACTCTGGAGGTCTGGACAACACCGAAGGGTGTACGCTGATTTACGGTGACCTGACCTGTGCCGCGACAGGTGGAGCAGGTCTTTGCGGAGGTGCCCTTCTTGGCACCTGTGCCGCCGCATTCCTTACAGTTTACGGTGGCGTTGAAGCTTATTTCCTTCTTGCAACCCTTTGCGGCTTCGTCAAAACTGATGGTTACGGTAGTTTCGATGTCTGCACCGCGTCTGGGGGCATTGGGGTTGGCACTTCTTCTGCCGCCGAAACCGCCGAAACCGCCAAATACACTGTTGAAGATATCGCCGAAGTCGATATCCTGATTGAAGGGGGAGCCGCCGTAGCCGCCGCCTGCACCGTAGTTGGGGTCCACTCCTGCGTGTCCGAACTGGTCGTATCTTGCACGTTTATCCTTGTCAGAAAGCACCTCGTATGCCTCGTTGACTTCCTTAAACTTTGCCTCGGCTTCTGCGTTGTCGGGGTTTAAGTCAGGATGGTACTTCTTTGCAAGCTGTCTGTATGCTTTTTTTATTTCGTCGTCAGTAGCGCCCTTCTGGACGCCCATTACCTCATAGTAATCTCTCTTATCAGCCAAGCTTTCACCCTCTGTCTTATAAACACCGCAAAGGCTGCCTCAAAAAATGAGGCAGCTTCTGCGTATTACTTTATATTATGATTTTTGGTTTGTAGCAGTGATTAACCTTCTACATCTGTGAAGTCGGCATCGTAAACGTTGCCGTCAGCACCGGGAGCGGTACCTGTGGGAGCTTCGCCCTGTGCGTTCTGTGCTGCCTGTGCCTCCTGAGCTGCTGCCTGATAGAGCTTTGTGGATACCTCATAGAGAGTCTTCTGGAGGTCTTCCTTAGCAGCATCAATGAGTGCCTTGTCATCCTTCTGAATAGCATCCTTAACAGCCTGTGCTTTGGTGTTAAGTGCTGTCTTCTCGTCCTCAGAAATCTTGTCGCCGGACTCGGATACGAGCTTCTCAGCCTGATATGCCATGTTCTCGGCTTCGTTCTTTGCGTCTACGGTTTCGCGGCGCTTTTTGTCCTCTGCGGCAAACTGCTCTGCTTCCTTGACTGCCTTGTCGATGTCGTCCTTGGACATATTTGTGGAGGAGGAGATAGTGATGTTCTGCTCCTTGCCTGTGCCAAGGTCCTTTGCGCTTACGTTAACAATGCCGTTGGCGTCAATGTCGAAAGTAACCTCAATCTGGGGGATTCCTCTGGGAGCAGGAGCAATACCTGTGAGAGCAAAGAGGCCAAGCTGTTTGTTGTCTCTTGCAAACTCTCTTTCACCCTGAAGAACGTTAATCTCAACCTGAGTCTGATTGTCAGCAGCGGTGGAGAAAATCTGGCTCTTCTTTGTGGGGATAGTTGTATTTCTGTCGATAATCTTTGTCATAACTCCGCCCATGGTCTCAACACCGAGAGAGAGGGGAGTAACGTCAAGGAGAAGGAGACCCTCAACCTCGCCGCCGAGAACACCGGCCTGAAGTGCGGCACCGATAGCTACGCACTCGTCGGGGTTGATGCCCTTGAAGGGCTCTTTGCCGATAAGGCTCTTAACTGCTTCCTGAACAGCAGGAATACGGGAAGAACCGCCGACCATGAGAACCTTGTCGATTTCACCTATCTGAAGGCCGCTGTCCTTCAGCGCCTGTCTTACGGGAACGATGGTCTTCTCAACCAGATCTGCAGTGAGCTCGTTGAACTTTGCTCTGGTGAGTGTCATATTAAGGTGCTTGGGACCTGTTGCATCTGCTGTGATGTAGGGCAGGTTGATGTCGGTGGAAGTAACACCGGAAAGTTCGATTTTTGCCTTCTCTGCAGCTTCCTTGAGTCTCTGCATTGCAAGGTTGTCATTTGCAAGGTTGATGCCTGCCTCTGTGTTGTAACTCTGAACGATCCAGTCGATGATTCTCTGGTCGAAGTCGTCGCCGCCGAGACGGTTGTTACCTGCGGTTGCAAGAACTTCCTGA
>JAFQNJ010000056.1 GCA_017395925.1 Ruminococcus sp.
ACCCTCAAATTTGTTTTTGTTGATATAAGCTTGTGCGGTCTCCCAGGAAAACTGCTTTACCTGAGTTGAATCAATATAAACCTCAAAGAGTTTAAAGTTATCCATATTCGGATAGGTCAGACAGGCATAACGGATGCGTCCCTGCAAAGATGGTGCTAACATTTCTTTTTCTAAATATTTACGCATACCGCTCCAGGAGCCGAGAACTTTACCCATACAACCGCCTCTTAAACATTTGAGTTCTGTTACATTTAGTATAAGTGCTAAGATATATTATGTCAATATTGGTATGATAAGCGCTCTCTTGTGGTTTTCGAAATTTTTTAGTTTTACGCAAAAAATAACCTCACCACCCAAAGGAGCGATGAGGTATATAAGTTTTTATTCGTTTTAATCAGAACCGAAGATATGAATTGAATATTAGTTACTGTACAAGCCATTGAATCCGGAACGAAACTGAAACATAATATTATTTAATTAACAACCGTAACCGAAAAGATTACAAAGAATCTGCCAGATGTAGTTACACATATTACGACCTCCTATAAATTATTTGTCTCGCGAGGATGATTTAATTGTAACAACCTTGTAACCTTTTGCAAGTGTAAATACTGGAAGTCGCCTCAAGTCCCGTCACACTCACGAAGGTATAGAAAAAAGGGATACCAAACGGTATCCCTTATTCCTATGGTGCGAGTGACGGGACGATGCTTTTTCTTGGAAAAATCATCACTGCTTGGCGACCCGAATCCTGCGGATTTCGGTACCCGCCTGCACACCTGTCGGCTATAAAACAGTTCACCGAACTGTTTTATTAAACGCCGCCAGCCCTCTTAGGCTTCAAGTCCCGTACCCTGAATTTATAACAAAACAAAAAACCGACTCGTAAAGAGTCGGTTCATTGTTTTGGTGCGAGTGACGGGACTTGAACCCGTACGCGTCTCCACACACGCCCCTCAAACGTGCCTGTCTGCCTATTCCAGCACACTCGCGAATTTGTATTTGTTTTTTTCGTACTCGCACATTATAGCATCATAATATGGGTTTGTCAATACTTAATTTTAGAAAAATTTACTTTTTTTGAAAAAAGTTTATCGGATTATCTTCTCTCCAAAAAAATTTAAAAATATTTTATTTCCTATTGACACCGAGATTTTACTGTGCTAAAATGTAGTCAAATTTTTGAAGGAGATATTTCGATATGACCAGAGCATTCGCAGCTGCATACTTTTATTACTTTTACTTTTTTAGCCAGAACTAAAATAGTAGAAGTGATTTGAGCTGCAAAAATTCCGGTTGTATTTTCGGATTAGACGATATTCGCCGCAGTGGATAATCACTGCGGCGTTTTTGTTTTTTCTATCCCTTTTTTCTTTGGAGGTATTATTATGATAGCAGTACTTAAGACAGGTGTCCCCGAGGCACAAAGACAGAACCTCATCGGTTGGCTTGAAGGTATGGGACTCAAGGTTCACATTTCCGAGGGTGAATTCCACACAGTGCTGGGTCTTATCGGTGACACAAGCAGGGTTGATATGGACCTTCTCGGAGGACTGGAAATTGTTGAGTCGGTACGCCGCATTTCCGAGCCCTATAAAAAAGCTAACAGAAAATTCTTCCCCGACGACACCATTGTTGATGTTGGCGGAGTTAAGATAGGTAAGGGCAACTTCGTTACTATTGCAGGACCTTGCTCTGTTGAGAGTGAGGAGCAGATTATCCTTGTTGCAAAGAAGGTTAAGGAGGCGGGTGCACAGATTCTCCGTGGCGGCACCTTCAAGCCCAGAACCTCTCCCTATGACTTCCAGGGTCTCAAGGCGGACGGAATTGAGCTTCTTCTTGAGGCAAAGCGTGAGACGGGACTTCCCATTGTCAGCGAGATTATGAACGCCAATCATCTTCCTCTCTTTGAGGAGGTGGACCTTATTCAGGTTGGTGCCAGAAATATGCAGAATTTCGAGCTTCTCAAGGAGCTTGGTAAAACTAAAAAGCCTATTCTTCTCAAGCGCGGACTTGCCAATACTCTCAAGGAGCTCCTTATGAGTGCAGAGTACATTATGGCAGGGGGCAATGAGAATATCATCCTCTGTGAGCGAGGCATCAGAACCTTCGAGACATATACAAGAAACACTCTGGATGTTTCCGCTATTCCTTCGCTCAAGGAAATGACACATCTGCCTGTAATCATCGACCCCTCCCACGCCTGCGGTCACGCAAGGATGGTGCCCTCTTTGGCATATGCGGCAACCGCCTGCGGAGCAGACGGACTTATTATCGAGGTTCACAACGACCCCAAGAACGCTCTCTGCGATGGTGCACAGTCCTTGACCTTTGAACAGTTCGAGGAAGTTACTAAGAAGGTACAGAAGGTACGCGAAGCTATTATCTGAAACTGACAGGAAGTGACTCCCATGCAAAAAATAGGTATAGTAGGACTTGGACTGATAGGTGCTTCTCTTGCGAAGTCCGCGAGGAAAAACGGCTATGAAAGCATCTGCGGATATGACATCAACAACAGCGTAACGGAATATGCAGTTCTGTCAGGGATTATTGATGCACCTCTTTCGGACGAAAATCTCGGCGAGTGTGATGTGGTGTTTGTTTCACTCTATCCCTCGGATACGGTTGAGTACATAAGAAGCCACAGGGAGAAGTTTAAAAAAGGTGCTTTTGTGATGGATACTGCAGGTGTGAAGCGCAGTGTATGCGATGCCTGTTTTGAAATTGCTGAAGAAGAGGGATTTCATTTTGTGGGCGGACATCCCATGGCAGGTACACAATTCAGCGGTATCAAGAATTCCAAGGATACAATGTTTCACAATGCCTGCTTTGTTCTTGTTCCTCGTCACGAAGAGGACGTGAATGTTATTGCCAAGGCTCGTGAAGTGGTACTTTCCGTAGGATTTTCCAGAGTTTCGGTTATGACACCGGAGCGTCACGACGAGCTTATTGCATTTACCTCCCAGCTTGCCCACGTTGTGTCAAATGCCTATGTGAAGAGCCCTGCGGCTCTGGACCACAAGGGGATATCTGCCGGAAGTTACAAGGACCTCACCCGTGTAGCATATCTTAACGAGAATATGTGGACGGAGCTCTTTATGGATAACCGTGATAATCTCATCAGAGAAATCGGCGGTATAATAGATAAGCTCTCTGAATATAAATCTGCCTTGGAAAAAGAGGACTCTGAGATGCTCCGAGGACTTCTCAAAGAGGGCAGAGAGGCGAAGGAGATGGCGGACAAATGAGAAAAGTGAATATACCTGCATCGAAAAAATACGATGTATATATAGAAAGCGGACTCCTTTCCCGTGTGGGCGATATTGCAAAAGAGCTTGTGAATCCTCAAAAGGCAGTTGTCATTTCTGATTCAAACGTTGCCCCTCTCTACGGAGAAAGAGTGCTTGAAAGCCTGAAATCAGCAGGAGTAGAGGCAGATATCTTTGTTATAGAAGCAGGGGAGGATTCCAAAAATCCCGAAAACCTCATTGAAGCGGCAAACTTTCTCATAGAAAAAGACCTTACCCGAAGCGACCTTGTGGTAGCTCTGGGCGGAGGTGTGATTACCGACCTGGGAGGACTCTGTGCATCCCTTTACCAGCGAGGAGTGGCTCTTGTTCAGATTCCCACATCTCTGCTTGCAATGGTGGATTCCTCTGTAGGCGGCAAAACAGCAGTAAACCTTAAAAACGGAAAAAATATGTTCGGCACCTTCTATCAGCCCAAGGCGGTTATCTGTGACCCCGAGGTGCTCTCCACTTTGCCCGATGAGGAGTTTTCAAACGGCATTGCGGAGATTATCAAATATGCGGTGCTCCGCGGCGGCAAGAGCCTTGAGATTCTCCGAAGCGACAGCATCTCTGAGTGCATCGCAGAGCTTATTGAAGAGTGTGTAAAAATCAAGCGCGACTATGTCTGTGCCGATGAATTCGACCGCGGCGACAGACAGTTTCTCAACCTCGGCCACACAGTAGGTCACGCAATAGAGCGTGAAAGCGGCTTTGAGGTGCCTCACGGAAGTGCCGTGGCGGCAGGAATGTGCATTGTTGCAAGAGCTTGCGCAGAGCTTGATATGTGCAGTGTGGAAACAGCGGCGGAAATTGAACTCCTGTGCAAAAAGTATAATTTGCCCACGGATAGCAATATTTCTGCAGAGGAATTATATAGTGCCGCAACCCACGACAAAAAGCGTCAGGGTGCAAAGCTCTCGCTGATACTGATTAAGGATTTCGGCAACTGCTTTATACATCTGACAGATAAAGAGTATCTCTCGGAGATTCTCGAAAAAGGAATGGTAAGCAATTTATGATAGCAAGGATTTTCCCCTCTGAACTAAAGGGGTATGTTGAGGCAATTCCCTCAAAGTCAATGGCACACAGACTGCTGATTTGTGCCGCACTTTCAAAAGGAATCACCAAGGTGAAATGCCCTGAATCAAACGAGGATATTGATGCAACCGTCAGATGTCTCAGAGCAATGGGCAGTAATGTCCTTCGGATAGGGGACAGCTACCTGGTGCCGCAGATTACCAAGGGTGCCTGTGATAAGGTGGACTTTAACTGCGGCGAGAGCGGCACCACCCTGCGGTTTATGATGTGCATTGCGGCGGGAGTGGGATTCAGAGCCCGCTTTGACGGAAGCGACAGACTCTTTGAACGCCCACTTGAGCCTTTAATTGAAGTGCTCCGTGACCACGGTGTTGTTATCACCCGTGATGTAAATAACAGGATAGTTCAGAGCGGAAAAGCCTTTCTTGAGGATTATAAGATAAGGGGAGACGTAAGCTCCCAGTATATCAGCGGACTTATGTTAATGATGCCTCTTTGCGGGGGAAAAAAACTTGAGGTAACAGGGGATTTTCAGTCAAAGCCCTATGTGTCCCTTACGGTAAGTGCCATGCGAAATTCGGGCGTTAACGTAACTGAAGAGGGAAACACCTACAATGTGTCGGGGACGTTTGCACTTTCTGACACCACGGTGGAGGGCGACTGGTCAAATGCCGCTTTCTTCCTGGTCTCTGATGCGCTGTCCTCGGATGTAACCGTGAGTAATCTTCGCGATGATTCACTCCAGGGTGACAGGGAAATTCTGCGTATTATCGAAAAATTCGGCGGAGAAATCATAAGTGGCGAGGGTGGCTTTAAAGCCTCTGCGAAGAAGCTTTCGGCGGCAGAGGTGGATGCCTCCGACATACCCGACCTGGTGCCAATAGTTGCGGTGCTGGCGGCATATTCAGAGGGTGATACGGTAATAAAAGGTGCCGCACGTCTGCGACTTAAGGAAAGTGACAGGCTCAGGACCGTCACAGATATGATAAATTCTATGGGCGGAAGCTGTGAGGAAACCGAGGACGGACTCATTATCCACGGTAAAGGCGGACTTTCGGGCGGCGAGGTTGATGGAAGCCGCGACCACAGAATTGTAATGGCGGCCACCATTGCCGCAACAAAAGCCTCAGCCCCTACGGTTATCAAGGGTGCCGAGGCACACTCAAAATCCTATCCTGCGTTCTTTGAGCATATGAAGGCTCTGGGTGCGGTGATAGAGTTGGAGGAATGCTAATGTCAGCAACATTCGGAGATAAAGTGAAGATAACCCTCTTCGGCACATCCCACGCACCCGAGATAGGTGCAGTGCTTAAGGGTATTCCCAAGGGACTTTTTGTGGATGAAGAGAAGCTCGGTGCTTTTATGGACAGACGTCGTGCACAGGGTGAACTTGCCACAAAGCGTCACGAGGAGGACAAGGTTATATTTGAAAGCGGTGTCGTCGATGGCATTACCACAGGGGACGATATCCGCATAGTTATAAAGAACAAGGATGTAAGAAGCAAGGATTATTCCAACATTGCCCGTGTTCCAAGACCTAATCACGCAGACTACGCGGCATTTGTGAGGTACGGTGAAGACTTCGAATTTCACGGCGGCGGACAGTTTTCTGGAAGACTCACAGCTCCTCTTTGTGCGGCAGGCTTTATTCTTCTGGGCATATTGGAGGAAAAGGGAATTACCGTTGTGTCCCATGTAAAGCGAATAGGGAATGTTACGGATGCTTCTCTTGATAACCTGAAAGCGGATGAGGAGCTTAACAGCCGTCTCAAAGCCTCTGCTTTTCCTGTCATTGACAGCAAAGCACAGGAGGCTATGACTGAGGCAATCCTTGCCAAAAAGGCAGAGGGCGATTCCTTGGGCGGCGAAATCGAATGTGCTGTTTACGGAATTCCCGCAGGAGTGGGCAGTGACTTCTTCGGCGGTCTGGAGGCACTGATCGCAAGGACGGTTTTCTCCATTCCTGCTGTGAAGGGACTTGAATTCGGAAAAGGCTTTGAATTTGCAAAAATGTCAGCAAGTGAGGCAAACGACGGCTTCTGTGTAAAGGACGGAAATGTCCGCACCGTCACCAACAACTGCGGTGGAATTCTGGGAGGAATCTCCTCGGGAATGCCGCTTACATTCTCGGTGGCGTTCAAGCCCACCCCCTCAATATCAATTCCCCAGAGAAGTGTGAATCTTGACACAATGGAAGACACAATTCTCACCATAAAAGGACGACACGACCCCTGTATTGTACCTCGGGCGGCGGCAGTTGTTGAGTCAGCGCTGGCTATAGCTCTGGTCAATGCAGACGGCTTTTAATATAACTATTTATCAGGAGTGATTAAAATGAGTATTGAAAAATACAGACAGGAAATTGATGCTATAGATAAAGAACTGGTAGAGCTCTTCTCAAAGCGTATGGAGACAGTCAAGAATATAGCAAAGTATAAGAAGGAGACAGGTAAGGCACTATATGACGGCGAGCGTGAGCGTCAGCTTATCGGAAAAGCGGCAGAGCGTTCTCCTGAGGAGTGTGCGCTCTATACAAGAGTTCTCTTCTCAACCCTCACAAACCTCAGCCGTGCATATCAGAGCAGACTTATCAACGAGCGTAAGGCTCTGGAGAATACCATAACAGAAGCTCTCCGGAATACAGACAAACTCTTCCCCGAGCGTGCAATGGTGGCTTGTCAGGGTACAGAGGGCGCATATTCCCAGCAGGCTTGCGACAAGCTCTTCAAACTTCCCCAGATTATGTATATGGGCAGCTTCGAGGCTGTGTTCAAGGCGGTGGATTCGGGTCTTTGCCAGTACGGAATTCTTCCTCTGGAAAACAGTACAGCAGGCTCCGTTAACAAGGTGTATGACCTGATGTCACAGTATAACTTCTACATTGTCAGAAGTGTCCGTTGCCGTATTAATCACGCTCTTCTCTCAAAGACAACGGATTTCAGTGAGATTAAGGAAATCTGGTCTCACGAGCAGGCACTCTCCCAGTGCTCCCAGTTTATCTCCGAGCACAAGGATATCAAGGTTGTGCCTGTAGAAAACACCGCAGTTGCCGCCAAGATGATTGCTGAATCAGGCAGAACAGACGTGGCTGTTATCGCATCTCCCGAGTGCTGTGCAATATACGGACTTAGAGTGCTCAAGAGAAATATCAAGGACAATGCCGCAAATGATACAAGATTCATCTGTATCTCCAAGAAACTTGAGGTTTACCCCGGTGCCGACCGCACCAGTATCAAGTTGACACTTCCCCACAGACCCGGTGCACTCTATCACATTCTGGCAAGATTCTACGCATCAGGCATCAATATCGTAAAACTTGAAAGCCGTCCGCTTCCCGGCTCCGACTTTGAGTTTATGTTCTATTTCGATGTGTCCGAGTCAGTATATTCCCCCGAGCTTGCAACCCTTCTCTGTGAGCTTCAGGGCGATGTCGAGGACTTTGAGTACCTTGGCAGTTATACCGAGATAGTCTGATATGAGCAACTCTATTTTAAAAGGGTTTGAAAGCAGAAAATTCGGACTTCTGGGAGAAAAGCTTTCCCATAGCTTTTCTCCTCAGATTCACTTGGCACTTGCGGATTACCCTTACAGACTATTTGAGGTTTCCCAAGATGAACTTGGGATTTTTATGAAGGATAATGACCTTGCGGGATTCAATGTTACCATTCCCTACAAGGAGAAGGTTATGAAATATCTGGATAGTATTTCTCAGAGAGCCCTCTCCATAGGTGCGGTGAATACTGTTGTGAAACGGGAGGACGGCACCCTATTCGGCGACAATACAGACTATGACGGATTCCTCTATATGCTTTCACAACTGGGGGTCGATATTAAGGGCAGGAAGGCTCTGGTTCTCGGTTCCGGCGGTGCATCCAAGACCTGCTGTGCGGTGCTCAGAGAGCAGGGTGCAGAGGTCGCTGTTATCTCCAGAAGCGGCGAGGATAATTATCAGAATATTTCGAAGCACAATGACGCATATCTTATTGTTAATACCACTCCTGTGGGAATGTATCCCGATACGGAGAAAAGCCCTGTTTCTCTTGATGCCTTCGACGAACTTCGTGGAGTATGTGACCTGATTTATAATCCGCTGAAGACCCGACTTCTGCTTCAGGCGCAGGAGAGGGGGATACCCTGTGTTAACGGACTTTCAATGCTGGTATCTCAAGCGAAGCGTGCCGCTGAGATTTTTACAAATACGGAAATCGGAGATACCGTTATTGAGGACATTACCCGCAGAATTACCGATGAAAAAGAGAACATCGTGCTTATCGGTATGCCCGGATGCGGCAAGAGCACTGTGGGAAAAATTCTCGCAAAGATGCTGAGCAAGACCTTTGTTGACACCGACGAAGAGATACAGAAAATTACAGGCAGTACTCCTGCTGAAATCATCACCATGCAGGGAGAAACCGAGTTTCGTAAAATTGAAACAGAGATACTCTCAAAAATTATGAAAGAAAGCTCGCTGGTAGTGGCAACAGGCGGCGGAGTGGTGACGCAGCCCTGCAATAAAAACATACTCAGACAAAACGGAAGAGTGATTTTTATTGAAAGAGATATAGAGAAACTTGCCACCGACGGCAGGCCCCTGTCTGTTAATCTCTGTGCGTTGTATGAAGTAAGAGAAACTCTGTACCGCGGTTTCGCAGACGTTTCCATAGACGGAAACTATGATGCGGAGTCTGTGGCAAAGAGTATCAAAGAATATTTAAGTGAGGGATATGTATGAAAGTCAAAGTAATCAATGGTCCTAACCTTAATATGCTTGGAATTCGCGAGCCTGAGGTTTACGGCAAAGCCACATATAAAGACCTTGTGGAATTTATAGAGCAAGCATCCAAGGCTTTTTCTATGGAGTGTGACATCTTTCAGAGCAACCACGAGGGAGATATTGTCACCGAAATCCAGAATTGTCTGGGTGTTTACGACGGAATTGTAATTAACCCTGCGGCATATACTCACACAAGTGTGGCAATTCTCGATGCCCTGAAGGCAGTATCCCTTCCCACGGTTGAGGTGCACATCTCCGATGTGGACAGCCGCGAGGAATTCAGGAAGTTTTCCTATGTTTCCCTCTATGCCGAGAAAGTGATAAAAGGCAAGGGCTTTGAGGGTTACAAGGAAGCTCTCGGATATCTTGCAGATAAATTCGGTTCTTAAACAAAATCTTAAATATAATAAGTAAATGCAAAAGCCACCCGAAACAGAGTGCAAGACCTGTTCGGATGGCTTCTTTTTTTTGTGAATTATGAACTTCTGTCAGTCGCGGAAATCGAAAAGCTGTTTGGGAGTGATTTCCAGTACCTCGCACATTTTGAAGATTACATCAAAGGACACTCCCACGTTTCCCAGCTCAATGGCGCTTATGTGACTGCGGTCAATATCAATAAGCTCTGCCAGCTGCAGTTGGGTGAGTTTTTTCATCTTACGGTAATATACAACATTGAGTCCGAATTTTTCATATAAGTGTTTATATTGAGCTTTCACATTAATCACCTCATATTAATATATTAATGTGTGCAAAAACAATAATAAACCTTGTCAAAATAGCGTAATGTTATTGACACAAGTCAAAATTAGTTGTATAATGCAAGAGAACTGAAAATACAGTTGAATTATGTAAAAGGGTAGTGATTATTGATGAAAGAAATCAAAAGACCTCTGAACCTCGAAGAATGCACAAAGGCTGAAAGAATTCCCAAAAAGTGGTGGAGTATTGCTTGCGGTGTTGATATCGTTGGCGGAACATTAATGCTTCTTATCATTACAATAGGTCTTGCGGCAGTAATTGTTGGCGGTGCTTTCCTTTACGGTACAGGTGTCACCAACGTACCTGTTACTTTTGCAATTACATTCGGTTCATGGATAGGCGTTGCACTCATTGCCATTATTGAGTTCTGTGTTTATAAATTTACAGCCCTGATTCTCTTTACAGTCAGCAAACGTACATATAATTCCGACGTATTGGCAAAGAATGCTGTCTATAATTCTGAACAGTCAGAACGTGTTTGTGAATAATCCTTTTAATTTAGAAATTTGCGGAAGAAACACCTTGCAGTTGTAGGGTGTTTCTTTTTTTGTTTGGCGTATATGAAAAAAGGCACTCCCGATTAGAGAGTGCCTTCTAAAATGTATATTTGATTATTATGATTTGTTCTGAGCATCTACCAGACCCGCGGCACCGTAAAGCTCACGGAGCTTGGGCTTTTCGATTTTGCCGGTGGGGTTTCGGGGCACATCTGCGAAGATAATCTTGTGGGGACGCTTGTATCTGGGCATACCCTTGCAGAATTCGTTGATGTCCTCCTCGGTGGCGGTGTAGCATTCCTTCAGCTCAATAATAGCAGTGGCGATTTCGCCAAGT
>JAFQNJ010000057.1 GCA_017395925.1 Ruminococcus sp.
ATTATTGAAAATCCTCCTTGTATTTTAGGTAATGCGTCGCCAAACACACTACCATTATACTCGGAGGTTTTCTTTTGCTAAAGCTTTTTATTTTCCCCCGGTTGAACCGGGGGTTTATTTCCACACCTAAAGGCACCAAAGCAGAACTGCCCCGCCTTATTTTGGTGGGGCAGTTTTTATGTGTATATACGGGATTATTGCTATAAATAGCAGAAGTCCATACTTTTTTCTAATTAATTTCTATAAATCCGCATTTTTTTCAAAATAGGTCTTTATATTTATAAAAATTTATTGTATAATACTTTTGTATGTGAAACACATTTCTATACTTTAATAATTGGAGGAAATAAATTATGCCATTAGTTAATGCAAAAGAAATGCTTACAAAAGCAAAGGCAGGCCACTATGCAGTTGGTCAGTTCAACATCAACAACCTTGAGTGGACAAAGGCTATCCTGCTCACAGCTCAGGAGCTTCAGTCCCCCGTTATCCTCGGTGTTTCCGAGGGCGCAGGCAAATATATGTGCGGCTACAAGACCGTTGTAGGTATGGTTAACGGTATGCTGGACGAGCTGGGTATTACAGTTCCCGTTGCTCTTCACCTTGACCACGGCTCCTACGAAGGTGCAAAGGCTTGCATCGCAGCAGGCTTCTCTTCCGTAATGTTCGACGGCTCTCACTATCCCATCGACGAGAACATCGCAAAGACCAAGGAACTGGTTGCTACTTGCGAAGAGCTTGGTCTCTCCCTTGAGGCAGAGGTTGGCTCCATCGGCGGTGAGGAAGACGGCGTTGTTGGCGCAGGTGAGTGTGCAGATCCCGCAGAGTGCAAGATGATCGCTGATCTCGGCGTTACAATGCTTGCAGCAGGTATCGGCAACATCCACGGCAAGTACCCCGAGAACTGGGCAGGTCTTTCCTTCGAGACTCTCGATGCTATCCAGCAGCTCACAGGCGATATGCCTCTGGTTCTCCACGGCGGCACAGGTATCCCCGAGGATATGATCAAGAAGGCTATCGACCTCGGCGTTTCCAAGATCAACGTTAACACAGAGTGCCAGCTCTCCTTCGCAGCAGCTACAAGAAAGTACATTGAAGAGGGCAAGGATCTTCAGGGCAAGGGCTTCGACCCCAGAAAGCTTCTGGCTCCCGGCTTTGAGGCTATAAAGGCTACAGTAAAGGAAAAGATGGAGCTCTTCGGTTCCGTTGGCAAGGCTTAATCCCTGTCTCCTTAAAAACTGAAATAAAAAATCAGACCGCTGAAGTTACTCCTCAGCGGTCTTTTTGCGTCTCAATTTATTATTTGCCCTCTGTAATGAGCTTTAAGAGAAGCTCTGTGAAGAGAGGGTTTTTGGCAGTAATTGGACCTATCACCTGGGTGCCGAAGAAATTCTTCTCGTGTATACCCTCTTTTGTGTCCTTCACGGTACCCACCACCGACTCTATCTCGAAGAGGTGGTTGCTGATACCCTGAACCTCACTGCACTTGTTGATATATCCGATAAAGTCACCGTCGAGAAGGGTACACTTCATAGTGACATCCCCTGTGTAGCGGTTTCTTCTCTGCTCAAAAACTGTGAAATCAAAGAGTCCTAAACCCTCAAGCACTCTGTCCTCACCGATGCGAATTTCCTTTCCCAACATCTCGTAAGAGTTACCTGTAAAGAGCATTACGGTACCCTTCTCATAGGCTTTTTTCAGGCTTTCGGAGAAACCTTTCAGGTGACAAAGGCACACATCTCTGGAATTTTCCGTACCTGCACCGCAGTAGATAAAGTCGTAGGATTCAAAATCTATCTCTTTGTCGGCGATGGTTTTCCTTGAGATCTCCACCTCGTTGCCTGCACGCTGAAGCATACGCTCCATAATACGGATGTTTCCGTTTTCGCCGTAGAGGTTCATTATGTCATAATAAAGGTATAGTACATTAATCTTCATATCGTCACCCCTCACTCTGCAAGCTCACAAAACTTGTGTTTGTCGGAGAAGCAGGTAATTACATAGATATATCCTTCGCCCTGTCTGAGGTAATCCACTGCCTCGGGGATGGACTCAAAGTTCCTGATTTTACTCTCTTCTATATCGGTGAAAGAAAATCTCTGCTTCAAATCCTCGTGATATTTTCCTGCAAGGACAACTTCCTTGATATTGTCGCTTTTGAGATTTTCGAAATCAATATCCCACAGCCACGAGGTCTCGTAGGTCTGATACTTCCTGCTTATGGCATCAACAATCACCATCACCGAAACAGGTCGCTTATCCTCTGCGGCAACCTTGATAGACTGGTCATAGGAAATTGAATTCTCGTGCTTTGATACAAGGAGAGTTCCCTCTCTCTTGCCAAGGTTAAATTTAACAATTCTGCCTGAGCTCAGATCGTAGCCGGAGAGAGCCTTTGCCGCAACCTCACCGTCTACCCCGGCAATATCAGCCGCCGCAAATGCCGCCAGAGTGTTGTAGCAATGATAGATACTGGAGAAGGATAACTCTATCTTGTATTTGCCGTTTACCACGATGTAGCCTTCCTCAAGGCTTGCATCGGTAATAGTCCATGCGGTGTCGTTGCGCTTGTGGGAGCAGTTTGTGCATCTGTAGGAACCGATATGATTGTAGTGATAGTAGTCATACTCCATAGGCGCCTTACAGCAGGGACAGTACTTGCCGTCGTGATAGACAGAGGTGTTCTCCTCACTATCCATAGGCAGTCTCTGTGCGCCGAAGTAACGGACATTTGCTCTGTCCTTGCCGAATTTGGAAACAAGGGGATCGTCGGCATTGAGGATGAGCTCCATACTGTCGTCAATGCACTCTCCTATAACGTCATAAACCCACTCGGGATGGCCGTTTCTGGTGAGCTGATCACGATAGAGATTTGTGATGAAAAGCTGTTTGGGCTTGAAATGCTTGAAAGTGTGACGGGCAAAACGCTCGTCGCTCTCCATAATTACAATGTCGCTCTTTACCTTGCCCGAAAGAGTACAGTCGCAAAGCAGGAATGTAGTGACACCCTCTATCTGGTTAGAGCCCTCCTTATTGTAGGCAACCTTGAGACCTGCTTCCTTCAGCACGTGGGCTATCATCTCAAGGGTTGAGGTCTTGCCGTTACTGCCTGTAACCGCAATAACCTTGTCGGGAAGCTCTATATATTTGAGTATATCGGGGAAAAATTTGAGGGTAATCTGTCCGGGGAGACTACTGCCTCTGCCCAGAAGCTTTGCAAGAAATCTGATAGTCTTGCACATCGCAACGCCGAGAAATACTTTTATTTTCATAGTACGCACCTTTTATTAATTATTATGATTAATATAATACGACAAACCGAACGCTTTTACAAGTGTCATTCAAAAAGTTCGGGGTGAAGCCTTGAATAGTGGAAGATGTACTGCTGTGCAATTCCCGCATATTCTCCGAAAAATTCGGGAGCGACCTCGGGGAAAAGCACCTTCATTGCACGCTTCATCCACACATCGAGAGGAAATGCCTCGGTGCGGTGAAGTCCGTAGAGAAGCACGCAGTCCGCTACCTTCTCCCCCACGCCCACAATGGTCATAAGCTCGGCTTTTGCCTCGGGAAAGGGAAGGGTTCGGCATCTTTCAAGGTCAACATCTCCTGATACTACCTTCCTTGCGGCATCCAGAATGTATCTGTGGCGAAAGCCTGCTCGAATAACGGAGAGCTCCTCTTCAGAAAGGGCGGCAAGCTTCTCCGCTGTGGGGAAGCTGTATCCCCCAGCCTCATTCTTCTCGCCGAAATTCTCACAGAGTCTCTCCACAATTCCCTCTATGCGTTTGATATTGTTATTCTGGGAGATAATAAAGCTTATGAGTGCCTCAAAGGGTTCCTGCCTGAGAATGCGGATGCCCGGGGCAAATTTTGCCGCTTCAGAGAGTGTGGGGTGAAGCAAGGACAAATCTGCTTTGATTTTGCCGTAGTCAAGCTCAAAGTCAAAATAACCCTTCCAGAGGGTCTCAAAATCTTCCTTTGTACTGCCGATTATAAGGTAATCCTCTCCGTCACATTTGATGGAAACAGTCTTGCCAAAGGCGGTACCCGAGAAACCTCCGTCCTCCAGTTCTCTCCAGCGGAAACTCTGTC
Organism: Ruminococcus sp.; assembly: GCA_017395925.1. Lineage (GTDB taxonomy): Bacteria > Bacillota > Clostridia > Oscillospirales > Acutalibacteraceae > Ruminococcoides. The sequence goes on from JAFQNJ010000057.1 coordinate 4,096, forward strand.
CGCAACAGAGAGTATCTCTCAGAGAAAAATCCGAAAGCCCCTGAATTCTCACAGTATTATTTTCAAATATGTACTTCATATTCTCACACCCTAAAAATAACTGAAAATATAATAGCATATTTTTTTCATTTATGCTATGATATATTTATAAATTAATGGCAAGGAGGATTTTTGTGAAAGAAACCATCTGCACAATTCCGATTAATGATATATGGGGAGTAAAAAAAGGCTGTCCCATCTGCCGTATGTACGATATGCTGGAGAACCAGTACGCGCAGTTTATCACAGGCTCCGCTATGATGGACCCCGAAACCAGAGTACAAACCAACAAAAAAGGCTTCTGTGACAAACACTTTGTGAAGATTGCGGAGGTTGGCAAAAGGCTGCCCAATGCGCTCATTCTCCAGACACACCTTGGGGAGATTATGGAAAAATATATGCCCAAGGATGTCCACTCCAAGCCCGACAAAAAGAAGCTTGCGGCATTGAGAGAGATGCAGGAGAGCTGCTACATCTGTGACAGAATCCGCTTTGACACAGAGCATTTTCTCCGCACAGTCTTTTCAGAATGGCAGAAAAGCGAGGAATTCCGCAAGCTCTACAGAGAGCAGGAATTCATCTGCCTTGAGCACTACCGTATGGTGACAGAGCTTTCCCTGCACGCGATTCCCTCAAAGCATCTGGCGGATTTTCACGCAGACACCGCCGCCCTTGCAAAGAATCAGCTTCAGCTCCTTATTGACGACACCTCACACTTCTGCAAGATGTTTGACTATCAGAGCCGCGGTGCCGACTGGGGCAACAGCCGCGATGCCATAGAGCGCGACCTCAGATTCCTTGCGGGAATCCCCCTGCCTGAAGAGGAGAATAAATAATACCGTCTTAAAAAGGACACAAAAAACCGCCGATATCCGTCGGCGGTTTTATTTTTACTATGCTTTTTTAAACTAACGCGGTTACATCAAAATTCAAAAAACCTAAATCTTTGAGGTTTGCAGGAAGGCTGAAATACTCTGCATAATATTCATACACAGCAAGACCTGCTATGGTAAGCTGTGCGGTTGATGTTTCAACTACACTGTTATTGCTCTCATACAGTCCATAGTAATCATAAACAACATTGCAATGCAGATTGGTCTCTGTGCCTTTAATTGAATTGATAGAAAAAGAACCCTCTACAACGAGGTAGTCGCCATAATAAGCATCATATAATGCATAATCGGCTCCTCTTTCGATATCTACCCAGCACATCACACCATTTGCTTCTTCAAATATTAGGACTTCCAAAACGTCATATTCAGGCACATAGAACAAGCAGGTTTCAACACCCTGGCTGTCAGGTATCTCTGCGGCAACTCCGTATGCCTCACCATCATCTGTGAGGGTTCCGTTTTTCTTCATCCAAGCGGCAACCTCGTCAAACTCCGCTGTTTTGTTTTTGACAGCAATAACATCACCGCAAGCAGTACATTTTCCGTCTGAATTGTAGAAATGGGTCAGCTTGCTTACATAGTCATCTATGTAGGTATCTTGGCACACGCTACAGGTATAGGTTGTGTAGCCTTCCTCGTGACAAGTGGGGGCAGTAACAACCTCCTGATATGAGTGACCCCAATTCTTAACATAATCGGTAGAATAAGTGATCTTGCACATCGTACATGTGTGTACTGTACGACCCCAATCTGTACAATTAGGTTCAATAACAGTATCTTCGTAGGTGTGCTTCCTTGTGGGGTCTGTGTAATCATCCTTGTAGGAATCCTGACACACTTCGCAGGTGTAGGTTGTGTATCCCTTTTTGGCACAGGTGGGGTCGGTTACAACTCCCTGATACTTATGTCCATGAGCCTCAACTATATTATCCTTATACTCCTCGCCGCAAACACAGCTGTGGCGGGTGTAGCCTTCACTTGCACATCCTGCCTCGACCTCAAAGGGAACATAGTTATGGGTATGCTTACCCTTGATGTAGAGAACGTGGTAGATATTTGTCTTCACATCAAGTCCTGCCAGATTCTTCTGAATAGCCGTTGCATCACGGACATTTACCTTGCCGCTCAGGTCAGCATCACTCAAAGCAGTCGCCTTCTCCGTCAGAGTGATAACTCCTGCCACGTGCTTCTGCACAGCAGTTGCGTCCCTGACATTTACCACGTCGTTTGTATCGGCATCGCCGATATATCCAATAGGTAAGCCCTCAACGGAATTTTTGTCTATTCCTGCCTCCTCGGATATAGCTATCTCCTCGTCTGGAGTTGTTGCCTCATCAGGGGTTGTTACTTCGTCAGGGGTTGTTACCTCATCGGGGGTTGCTTCCTCTGCGGTGATAACTTCCTCGGCAGACAAAGCCTGAGCACCTACCGTAGCGACACTCATAACTGAAAATGCCAGAACAAGCACCAGCAGCATACTTGTAAATCTCTTAATCATAATATACACTCCTCTGTATAAAAAACTGGGATTTTATAATGATTTTTTAAGTTACGATTGAATTATATCATTGTTTAATGCATTAGTCAAGCGAAATGTTTGATTTGTTAGACAAATTGTAAAAATTGTAATCACACCACAAAAACATCGCTTTGAAAAGTTTCAGTTCTGATTTTTGCACCTTAAAATAACAAACTTAACATTCGTTTCATCATAAAAAGTGCCTCCTGTAATCACAAGGCAATCATATTATCTAAAACAAAACATACGACTACAAACACATTGTACGATTATTTTAGCTGTTTGTCAAACATAATTTCATCCTGATGATTCAGCTAATAAAAAAGCCAACCGATCTCTCGGTTGGCTTTCTATTTACAGTATTTCAGTTTACTTCGCTGTAGTCGCAGAACTGCTTATATACACGCAGTTCTCCTTTTTCCTCTGAAAGGATTCCCAGTGCCCAGAATTTCTTTTCTCTATGCACCACGCGACAGATTTCGCCGTCTGCAAGTGTAGGCATATTGCGAAGCCTCTCAACACCCAGCGCGCCGCCGTTTGCAAAGCGCTTTGCCTGTGCTTCGGAGACAGCAACCTCCTTGTAAGTTTCAAAAAGGCTATCGGTGGAGAGTATTGCACTCTCGATTTCACCTTTTTCACGAAGTTCTTTGAGTTCCTCCAAAGTGAATGCGTTTTGGAGGGTATATCCGCAGGCGGAGGTACGCACCAGTGAGGTCATACACCCTCCCGAGCAAAGTCTCTTTGCCATATCGTCAATGAGGGTGCGGATATAGGTTCCCTTGGAGCAGGAAACCTCAATTTTGCCCTCCTGCTTGTCCTCGTCAAATTCAAGCAAATTCAGAGAATACACGGTGATTTCTCTTGCCTCACGCTCTACCTCTATTCCCTGACGTGCCAGGTCGTAGAGACGTTTGCCGTCCTTTTTAACTGCGGAATACATAGGGGGAATCTGAAGGATTCTGCCTGTGAATTCAGAGAGAGTGGCAAGGAGCTCCTCTTTCTTAACTGAAGTGGTCTCCTCGCTGATTACCTCGCCCCAGATGTCAAGGGTATCCGTCACCAGTCCCAGCTTAAAGGTAGCTGTGTAGGATTTGTCGTGGTTCGGAAGTATATCCTGCGCCTTTGCGGCTCTGCCAAGAAGCAGAGGCAGAACTCCCGTTGCGTTGGGGTCCAGAGTACCGCAATGGCCGATTTTCCTCTCGCCTGTGATTTTTCGCATTACCGCCACAACGTCAAAGGAGGTGAACTCCTGGGGTTTATTTATAACAATTACACCATTCATATGAGTTTTTCCGCCGCTTCGATAAGCTTTGCCTTGACTTCCTCAAGGCTTCCCTCAACGGTACAGCCTGCTGCGGCTGCGTGACCGCCGCCACCGAAAATCTGACAGAACTCGGCAGCATTGGCACCCTTGTTGCTTCTGACAGAAATCTTGAACACACCGTTTTCCTTCTCGCGCATTGTTATGCCCAGAAGAACGCCCTCGATGCGTCGGGGTATGGAGGCAAGTCCTTCCACCTCGTCATCACCGATGCCTGCCTTCTCCTGCATCTCAAGGGTGGTATGGATAACCGCAACTCTGCCGTCAAAGAAGTACTCAAGTGTCCTGTACACCATTCGCTCAAGCTCCAGCTTGGCACGGGTCTTCATCTCGAACATAGCGGTGTTGATATCCTGCCAGTCCGCACCCGAAGCCATCATTTCTGCGGCAATGAGGTGAGAGCGGTGAGTGGTATTTGTGTAGCGGAAGCATCCTGTGTCGGTGGAAACACCTGTGTAAATTCCATTTGCAATGGGTACTGTAATTTCAGCATCCATAACCTTGGCAAGCTCATAGATAATCTCGCTTGCCGCCGCAGAGGTCTCCTCCACATACTTTACCTTTGCCTCTATTGAGTTTGTGCCGTGGTGGTCAATGCAGAGGTCGATGATGTTCTCATACTCCTGCTGGTTCTCGCCCAGAAGTGTGGGTGCGGCAACATCCACACTTACCACAAATTCTCTCTCAAACTCCTGCTTTTTAACGCCTTCGCTGAGGAATTCGTACTTACCCGCAACGGTGCCGCTGGTGATAACACGGGCATTCTTGCCCATATTCTGCAGAATGCCGCAGAGTGCGTAGGCACTTCCCAAGGTGTCCCCGTCGGGATAATGATGAGTGAGAATATCGATATTGTCCTGTTCTTTCAGTATCCGGGATACCGTCAAAAGATCTGTCATATCAGTCCTCCTCAGCAGTATCATCGCCCTCTGTCTGAGGTCTTTTCTTCTCCAGGTCATAGAGAATCTTTGAGATGGATGCGCTGTACTCAATGGAGTCGGTTGCCTTGAAGATAAGAGCAGGAACGTGGCGGATGGAGAGTCTTCTTGCAAGCTCCGAACGGATAAATCCTGCGGCAGACTTCAGTCCCTTCACCGCCTCCTGAGCCTTGTCCATTCCTTCAATGGCGCTGACATATACGGTGCAGTAGGAAAGGTCGTTTGTCACATCAACTCTGATAATGGAGAGGAATGTGCCCTGCACACGGGGGTCTTTGAGCTCACGGAAAATCGCCGTGAGCTCTCTTTTGATGTCTTCTGTGGTTCTTGATAGTTTATGGTTAGCCAATTTTATCAGTCCTCACGATATTCTTCGATAATATAAGCCTCAAAGATGTCGCCTTCTTTAAGGTCAGAGAATCTCTCAAGACCGATACCGCACTCATAGCCCTCGGCTACTTCCTTGACGGCATCCTTGAATCTCTGGAGAGATGCTATGCTGTCCTCTGCGATAATAATACCGTCGCGGACAACGCGGATAAGGGCATTTCTTGTGATTTTGCCCTGCTTGACGTAGGAACCTGCAATGGTACCTACGGACTTAATCTTGATAACGTTACGACATTCAGCCATTCCCAGCTGAACCTCGCGCTTCTTGGGAGCAAGCATACCCTTCATAGCTGACTCGATTTCCTCGATACAGTCGTAGATGATGGTATACATTCTCATATCAACACCATCGCGCTCTGCGTTTGCAGATGCAACAGAGTCGGGACGAACGTTGAAGCCTACGATAATTGCATTGGAAGCGTTAGCAAGCATAACGTCGGATTCGTTGACAGCACCCACACCGCAGTGGATAACTGAAACGCGTACTTCCTCGTTGGAGAGCTTCTCCAGAGACTGACGGACAGCCTCCACGGAGCCCTGAACGTCTGCCTTAACAATAATCTTCAGTTCCTTAACGTCGCCCAACTTCATCTGATCGAAGAGGTTATCGAGGCTTACCTTTGTTCTGGAGTTGAAGAGTTCCTCCTTCTGCTGAGCCTTTCTCTGCTCAACAAGCTCACGAGCAAGACGCTCGTCGGAAACTGCATTGAAGGTGTCGCCGCCTGCGGGAACCTCTGCAAGACCTGTAATCTCAACAGGAACGGAGGGACCTGCCTCGCGTACAACCTCGCCACGCTCGTTGGTCATTGCACGGACTCTGCCGACTGCTGTGCCTGCAACAACGATATCGCCTGTGTGGAGTGTGCCGTTCTGAACGAGGATAGTCGCAATGGGACCTCTGCCCTTGTCAAGACGAGCCTCAACAACTGTACCCTTTGCGGCACGGTCGGGGTTAGCTTTGAGTTCCTTCATATCTGCAACGAGAGTAACCATCTCAAGCAGGTCGTCGATACCCATACCTGTCTTTGCGGAAATGGGGATACAGGGTGTGTCACCGCCCCACTCCTCGGGGATAATCTCGTGCTCTGTAAGCTGCTGCATAACTCTGTCGGGGTTAGCGGCGGGTTTATCCATCTTATTGATGGCAACAATTGCGGAAACGCCTGCTGCCTTGGCGTGGTTGATAGCCTCAACTATCTGGGGCATAATACCGTCGTCAGCCGCAACAACAAGGATAGCAATATCTGTTACCTGTGCACCGCGCAGACGCATTGTAGTGAAAGCCTCGTGACCGGGGGTATCAAGGAATGTAATCTCCCTACCCATGGTGTTTACTCTGTAAGCACCGATGTGCTGGGTGATACCGCCTGCCTCGGTAGCAGTAACCTCGGAGTGACGGATATAGTCAAGGAGAGATGTCTTACCGTGGTCAACGTGACCCATTACAACAACAACGGGTGCACGGTCCCTCAGGTTTGCATCATCGTCCTCGCTGTCGTCGATGATTCTCTCCTCAATGGTAACAACAACTTCCTTCTCAACCTTTGCGTGGAATTCCATGGCAACGAGGGATGCGGTATCAAAATCAACGGAATCGTTGGCAGTAACCATCATACCCATAAGGAATGCCTTCTTGATAACCTCAGCAACGGTTGCCTTCAGACGCAGTGCCAGTTCCTGAACGGTAATCTCGTCGGGAATCTTGATGGTGAGGGGCTTCTGCTTTCTCTCCTGAGCAATACGATTCATTCTCTCCTGCTCACTCTCACGCTTTGCAGAGCGATGCTTGCCCTTCTGCTGTGAACGCTGATTAATCTTCTGCTTTGCCTTGGACATATTATTGTCAGAACGCACCTTGTCATACGCCATGCGGTCGTATTTCTCGTTGTAGCGTTCAACGTTTACGTAGCTTGCACGGGTATCAACAACCTTGCCCTCGCTTCTCTTGCTCTTTATAGCGGTGTTGTCAACTTCCACCTTCTCTGCCTTCTTGGGAGCATCTGCCTTTTTGGGTACCTCCTGTGCAGGCTTCTTATCCTTTGAGGGCTTTACGCCATCTGCTTTTTCAGAAACCTTCTCTTCCTTCTTCTCGGGAATCTGAATATCCTGAGTATCTTCTTTTTTAGCCTTTTCTTCAATAGCCACATTGCGAACCGCAAAATAAGTTTCAAGGCTTTCCATAGCATTTTTTTGAGTAAAGTAATCAAAAACCACATTGAGCTCATCCTCCTCGAGAGCTGTCATGGACTTCTTGGTAACTCCGCAGTATTTTTCTACAACATCTGTGATAGCTTTGCTGGAAACACCCAAGTCCTTTGCAACTTCATGTACCTTATATTTCATAAATTAATTTCCTCCTTTACACTCTGCCGAAATAATCTCTCTGAGTTTCTTTGCGAAACCTTCATCGGTTACCGACACAACAGCGGCAGTTTTGCCGAGACTGAAGCTCAGTTCATCCTTGCATCTGCTGATGGTCACAAAGTCAACCGAAAAACGCTCTGCCACAGGGATTACCTTTGAGGCAGTGTTTGCTGATATATCCGACGCCGCCAACACAAGGCAGGCTTTGCCGGTTTCTATGGATTCTTTCACGGGGTCGCATCCTATTGTGAGTCTGCCTGCTCTGCGGCAGATACCCAGAAGCGACAACAGTCTGTCATTCACTTTTTCCCAGTTCCTCCTCCATAGAATCGTAAACCTCGGAGGGAATCTGACAGCTCAAAGCTCTCTCAAATCTTCTTGCCTTTCGTGCAGCCTCAAAGCACTGAAGGCTTCTGCACACATAGGCACCTCTGCCCGACTTCTTGGAAGTAAGGTCCAGCGAAACCTCGCCTTTCTCCAGAATCTCGCCTTCTTCGGAAAGCCTGTCCGGAGCCTTTACTACTCTCACAAGTTCAGCCTTGGGCTTCATCTCGCCACAGCCTGTGCACTTGCGCATAGGAATTTTTCGCTGCTTCATATTTCTCCTCCTTGGTGAAATCTCTTAAAATAATCAGTCCTCGGTATCCTCACCGAAGAAGCCGCTCTCGGGACGGATGTCTATCTTCCAGCCTGTGAGCTTTGCGGCAAGGCGGGCATTCTGACCTTTGTTGCCGATTGCCAGTGAAAGCTGGCCGTCAGGAACGGTTACGCGACAGCTCTTGCTTCCGTCCTCTGCAAGTTCAACGGAAAGAACATTTGCAGGAGAAAGGGATGCTGCAATAAACTTTGCGGGATCTTCGTCATATACGATGATGTCGATTTTCTCGCCGCCCAGTTCCTCAACGATAGTGTTTACACGAGCACCTCTTGTACCGATACAAGCACCTACTGCATCAATCTCGGGGTCATTGGAGATAACTGCCATCTTTGTTCTGGAACCAGCCTCACGGGAAACGGACTTAATCTCAACAATTCCGTCGAAAATCTCGGGAACTTCTGTTTCAAAAAGTTTTCTTACAAAATCGGGATGTGTACGGGAGATAATGGCGCGGGGACCTCTGTCGCCAACCTTAACGTCAACAACGTAAACCTTGACAAGGTCGCCTTCCTCCAGAATCTCGTCGCCCACCTGCTCGCTCTTGGGGAGCACTGCTTCAGCCTTGCCGAAGCGAAGAGTTGCGTTACCTGTCTTGGGGTCGATTCGCTCAACTGTTGCGGTGAGGAGCTCCTTGTACTTGGACTGGAACTCTCTGAGTGCCTGACCCTTCTCGCCGTCACGGATACCGCCGTGGATAACGTTCTTGGAAGCACTTACTGCGATTCTGCCGAACTTTCTGGGGTCGAGAGAGATGCCGATTTCCTTGCCTACTGCGGCACGCTTGGAGATAAGCTTTGCATCCTCCAGAGAAATCTCCACAGCCTCGTTCTCAACCTCTTCAACAACTGTCTTGATGAGCTTTACTGTAAAGGTGTTCTTCTCGCCATCCATAACGATGTCTACATTCTCGTTGCCGTAAAGATTCTTGCAAGCAACAACAATAGCTCTCTTAATCTGGTCTATCATGTATTCCACAGGAATACCTTTTTCTTTTTCCAGCATTGCCAGAGCCTCGAATAACTCCTTGTTAACCATTTTTAATAACCATTCCTTTCCTTATATATAGCTTGAATTTTTGCCTTTATATTATCCGCGATTTAAGCCATATCGAAATCGTCAAGCTTAATCCACGCGGTGTCTTTCTTGTTTATTGTAACTTCGTTTTCTCCCGAATGGTCCCTCACCGTTACGGTGTCCTTGTCGTGAGAAATAAGCACTCCCTTGAAATCTTTTCCCAGAATCTCCATGGGACGGATGAGACGTACCATAATGTCAGCACCGAGAAAACATTCAAAATGCTCGAATCTTGTGAGTTCACGCTCAAGACCCGGAGAGCTGACTTCCAGAATATATGCTTCCTTGATGGGGTCAAGTTTATCCAGAGGCTCATCCAGAGCACGGGAAACTGCCTCACAATCATCAATGGAGACACCTTCTTCCTTGTCGATGAAAATCCTCAGATACCACTCGGCACCCTCTTTAACATAGCGGACATCCCAGATACCAAGCCCCATCTCTGCCACAATGGGTTCAGCCATTGCTCTGACAGACTCGGAAACTGCACTGCCTTTGCTTTCTTTCATCAAAAATCCCTCCTAATAACAAGCAGAGGAGCAGGTCAAGACCTACTCCTTACTTTAATACAATATTCAACTGTAATTCAGTATACCACGAATTTCAGAAAAATCAAGTGTTTTTCCCGATTTTAAGCCCTTTCCCCATACAAAAGCAAATCTTGCTCGGGGCTTTTGTGGATTTTTCCTTAAAAGAAACCCGACTGTCTATAAAAAACAGTCGGGTCTTAATACATAACGTCAGATTTTCAGAAGACAAATCATCCCATAACACTGGTGATTTCCTTGCCCTCTGCCACTTTAGCCACGTTCTCGCAGATGGCGGATATGTCGCTCTTATATACATAACCTGCAACAACGCCGTTAAGGGATGCCGTTACCTTCTGTGATGAGGTCTCGCTGAATACCACCGTATCATCGGCTCTGCCCGTTTTGTAGTTGTACTTTACAGTAAGCATATCGCCTGCAGCCTTCTCGGTGTCAGTACCCTTAACACCCAGAAGGGAGATGTCCTGAAACAGAGTGTAGAACTGGCTCTCATCCAGAGTCTTGCCGTCAATGGAAACTGTAACACGAGTTGCGGTGGTAGCATTACCCTCATCGTCGGTTTCGGTTACTTCCTCGCTACCCATCTTGAAGCGATAAGTCTTTCCCGAAGCGGTAATCTCCACCTGAGAGAGTGCAGAATATGCAGGAGAGAACACATACTCACTGCGGAGCATCTCCTCTGTGACGGTCGCCCAGTAAACAGATGTTGCAGGAATCTTATAAATAAGATTTCCTCCCTCCTCCATCATAAACACAAATCCCTCGGAGTCAGCCTTTGAGGCAATAAGTGAAACGGAGAGGATCTTCTCCTCTCTGCCTGTCTCGAAGCCGTCAGAGTCATAGGAAATATCGTCGTATTTGTAGTTGGTCCGAACGGTTGCGTAAGGGTTCTTGAGACCATATTCCGACATATTCTTATCATCGGGATTTACGCACACAACCGAATCAGCTGTCAGGGATTTTATGGAGCCCACAATACTGCTTCCGCTGACATTGTTTACGGGAGCATTGCCCTTTGAGGACATAACGTAGTAGCAATTAAGTGCTGTGTCGGTGTTTGCCACAATGGTAATCTCTTCTGAAAGATGCGTTCCGCCGAGAATAATTTTATCAAAACTATCGTCAGCAACGGAAGTTGCATCAACATTGATAGAGGTACTGAAGAGGTCGGTAATGCTGTACAGCATAGGAGCCATATCCTCGGAGGAGGCAACGTAAATTGTATCGCTGTCGCCGAACTTTATGTAACAGCTTCCACCGCCTGCAGCCTCACCGCCCAGTATTACCACAGAGCGGGTACCGTCAGTGTAGTATACCTCGGCAGATGCGCGGGGAGTATCAAAGCCGAATTCAGAGGACTTCTCACCATTCAGATCCGCAACCTTGGTAAAGGAAATGTTGCAGACTGCATCTGCAAGGAGAGAAGGGTTGGTGGTCTCCAGAGTATAGTCCTCAAAGCCCTCCAGGGTATAGACAGTTGCCTCTGTTGTACCGTCGGCATTTACGGGAGTCTCACAGAGAAATGTATAGTTGCCTGAGGGAGAAGATACGGAAATCTTCTCTATCTGTGAGGGTACCATTTCAATAAGAGTGCCGTAGGAATTGTTCTCAATCTTGCCCTTCTCGTTGGTATTGATAACGGCATAGTGGAGGCCATCCTCGGTAACGCCCCTTCTCATATCAACGCCGGGGTCTATCTCGCCGGGTTTAGTGTCACCGGCACAAGATGGGATAAAAACTACCCCGAGTATTATTCCCACAACAACCACCAGCGCCGAGGCGGCGATGATGATGTTGCGAAGCATTTTTTTATTCATCAGCGGTTTCTCCTTCTGACCCATACAACAATGCCTGTCACAATCAGGGAGATGGGTACGATAATCACAAACAGAATTCGGAAAATCATCTTGTGGGCATCGGTAACAGTCATCAGCTTGCCCTCAAGTTTCACACCGTCCACAACAACTCCCTCTACCTCATTTTCGCTGAGGGTATTCATCATATTGATGAAGTAGCTCTGGTTGTTATAGACATCCATCTGCATAGGCGAATCGGAGAGGCTCATTGCACTGCCCCATACCACCACATTGGAGGTTTCGCCATTCGAGGCTGTCTTGGTGGAAATTGCCGCCGCATTGTAGCCCTCGGTACGCGCATCAAGGTACTGAGGCTCTGAATTATCTTCCTCTAAAGTATCCAGAAGCATAACCTTTGCTTTATCTGAAGTAGTAAGCATAGGCTGTGCCATAGCGGTGTCGGTTATCTCCACAGGCAGGCAGTCATATCCCATAACCACCGAAACGGAAGTATCTTTCAGGGTGTTTGTGAATGCCTCGTTGCTGTACTTTGCAAGGAAAGCATTTCCGTTTTCAACAATTCTTGTGGCATCACCTTCTACTATCCAACCCTTTGTAACGGACATACCCCACTGCTCTAAAAGCAGGTCAAGATTGGGGGTCTCGTTGCCGGGAATGCAGTAAGGTGCGTAGAAGAGGGTCTTGCCCATATTTCCGCCGTTGTCAAGCCAATTAGTGATTTTCTCACTCTCGTCGTTGGTAATGTCATAAGTAGGTCCCAAGATAACCAGCACCTCTGCATCCTCAGGAATGCTCTCTGTGAGGAGATTAACTCTCACCACATCGTAGGCATTATATCCCAGCATAGATTCAAAATTCGCATAGTTGCTGTAATACATATGGTCCTCAGAGAGGAATTCGCCGTTACCTGTAGAAATTGCCACCTTGACAATCTCCTCGGAGGTAACTCTCTGGATGGCGGAGAGCACCGCCTTTTCCACGCTCTGTCCGCTTACGTAATACTCATAGGTCGAGTAATCCATAGAGAGGACAAAAACGTCTGTTGCGGCAATACCTTCGTATTTGCCGGTGGTTTCGCTTTCAACAAGGAGCATTTCCTTCATATTCTGCCAGTCGATGTCAGGATATTTCTCGGAAAGAGCAGTCACAGACTCCATCTCGATATCCATATATTCAAGAGTCACATTCTTATATGCATCCATATCGTGAAGGAGCTGGTTGACCTGATAGCCGTAGGTGGAGTCGTAACTTTCCACAGCCGCTTCGCTTCCAAGCACTTTTATGGTTACGGAAGTGTCCAGATACTCCAGATACTCCTTGGTGGAGTTCTGCAGAGTATAAGCATTGTCGGATGTAAAGTCAAACTGAAGCGAGGGGAACTTGTCCACAAGGAATACAGAGAGAACGTTGATTGCCGCAAGCACCAGTACAAAAAGCAGAATAAAAGCTGTGTACATTATCTTTCTGCCCACAACGCTCGATTTCTTTTTGGAAACCTCGGGAGTATTTGCGGTTTCTGTCATATTATTTTTTGCCATACCGTAAACCTCCTTTAAGCCCAACGTTTTTTGTCAAACACTCTGCCTGTAAGGAAGAGGAAGAGTGCGATAATGCTGATGAAGAACACTACATCCGCAGGGTTGAGAATACCGCTTACAAAGTTTGTGTAGTGGGAGGTGATGGAAATCTTGTCAAGGATAAACACCTCATAGTCAATCTTGAGCAGAGAGTTTACAGATGCCTCAACAGCATAGATAAACATATCGTAAAGCATTACGAAAAGACCTGTACCCATACCGATAACAACAGCCAGAATCTGAGACTGTGTCAGTGATGAATAGAAAAGATTAAGTGCCAACATTGCCGCACCAAGGAAGAGCACACCCAACCAGCAAGTCAGGAGAATACCCCATTCAACAGCGGCACCTTTGACAAGAATCATCGTAAAGAGAACATACACAAAGTATGAAAGTGTGCACATCAGATAGATACACAGAGCACTTAAATACTTGCCCATTACTATGTCCATAATGTTAATGGGAGCTGTAAGGAGTGCCTGGTCGGTATGCTGACGCTTCTCCTCGGTAAAGGACCTCATGGTAATGGGGGGAATGATAAAGAGTGCAAAGTAGAGCATGGGAGCAATTGCATCCGAAATGCTGTAGCTGTAGCCTGTATCATAGTAGAAAAGCAGGGTAAAAAGTGCAGAGAGGAAACCGTAAATTGCCAGAATTACATATCCCAGAGGAGATGTGAAATAAGAGGCAAACTCTCTTTTGAATATGGCTATCATCAGTTTTTACCTCCCTTTTTATTCTTCTGAACTCTCTCAACCTTGGTAACATCGGTAAGATACAGGAAGCTCTCCTCCAGAGTTTTTCCTGCTCCCCGCATCTCAAGGATGGGACAGTCAGCCTTTGCCAGAGCTCTGAACACACCGCGACGGATATCCCTGTCCTTCTTGTAATCAACAAGGTAGCTGTATGCGTTATCCTCAAGGCTTGCCTCACGGCGCACCTTGATAACACCGTCAACATCACCCAGCACAGAGAGTACTGTAGAGGCGGCACCTTCTACTATAAGAGAAAGTCTGCCCGCATCGTCGGTGATGGCGGAAAGTTCCTCGGTCTTTGAGTCTGCTGTAATCTCGCCGTTGCTGATAACTACGATTCTGTCGCAAATCGCAGAAACCTCGGAAAGTACGTGAGAAGAAAAGATAACGGTATGCTTCTTGCCGAGGCTCTTGATAAGGGAGCGCATCTCAATAATCTGTCTGGGATCAAGTCCTACGGTGGGCTCATCCAGAATCAGCACGGGGGGATTTCCCACCAAAGCCTGTGCAAAGCCTACACGCTGTTTGTAACCCTTGGAAAGGTTGCGGATAACTCTGCCTTTGATATCGTCGATTTTCACCAGAGCCATTATCTCGTCCAGATGCTCCTTGCGGGGGAGCCTGACCTTCTTGAGCTCATAGATAAACTGAAGGTACTTCTCCACTGTCATATCCAGATAAAGAGGGGGTATCTCAGGCAGATATCCTATTCTGGAACGAGCCTCCTTGGGGTTATCGAGAATATCAAAGCCGTCAATAGTTACGCTTCCTGAGGTTGCCGAAAGGTAACCTGTAATCATATTCATCGTGGTTGTTTTGCCCGCACCGTTGGGACCCAGAAATCCCAGTATCTCTCCCTGCTGTGCAGAGAAGCTGATTCCCTTCACCGCCGCAACGGAGCCGTAGCTTTTCACGAGGTTTTTGACCTCTACCATTTTTGTTCACTCCTTAATGGTCTTCTATGTGCCGAGACACAAACTATAACATTATACATTATACTACAAAAATCCTGCTTTGCATCACTTTTTTATGAAAAAAAGCTCTTTTTTCATAAAATTTAAAATTCTGACACAAAGCAGGATAAATTATTGCTTTATCGTGGTAAAAAAGCGGTTATCGAACCTTCGGGGCAGACTTCAACGCACTTCATACAACCTGTGCATTTCTCTGCATCCACGTATGCAAGGAAGTTCTTTATGCTGACAGCACCCGCCTCGCAGACCTTCTCGCATTTCTTACAGCCTATGCAAGCAGTCTTACAGGCTTTTCTTGCTTCTGCACCCTTCTGACAGTTGGAGCAACGCACCACCGCCATCTCTTTAAGAGGAACAAAGGATATGAGCTTCTTGGGACACGCCTCAACACAGAGAGAACAGCCTCTGCATACTGCAGGGTCAATGTGTGCCACACCGTTACAGATGGTAATAGCACCGTAAGGACAAACTGATGCACAGTCGCCGAGACCCATACAGCCGTATTTACACATACCTACACCGCCGTGAAGCTGTGATGCCGCGGTGCAGGATCTGACGCCCTGATACTCCATTTTATTGCTGGTGCTGTCATAGCTTCCCAGACAATGAACAAGGGCGGTTTTCTTTTCAACCTCTACGGCTTCCTGCCCCAGAAGCACCGCGATTTTCTTTACGGTTTTTTCACCGCCGGGGGAGCATTTGCCAAGGGCTGCCTCTCCCTTTGCCAGAGCCTTTGCATAGCCTTCACAACCTGAATATCCGCAGGCACCGCAGTTGGCACCTGGCAAAACCTCCAGCAGAGCCTCAACCTTCTCGTCCTTGCTCACAGCAAAAAGGGCTGAAGCAACCGCCAGAACAATTCCGATAATAAGTCCCACCGCAGATACGATAAGTACGGCAAATAAAATCAATTTAAAATCCATAGCCGCACCTCCTTAATAGAGCATATTCTCAACGATGCCTGAGAAGCCCAGGAAGCTGAGAGATACCAGGGAAGCCGCCACCAGAGTAATGGGAAGACCCTTGAGAGATTTGGGGATATCCGCGGTTTCAAGTCTCTGTCTGACCCCTGCAAACATTACCATAGCCACAAGGAAACCTATACCTGCGCCCAGTGCATTTACAAGAGCGTGAAGGTAGCCGAAGTTTTCGCCGCTTTTCTCAATAACCAGCATTGTAACACCTAAAACGGCACAGTTTGTAGTAATGAGAGGCAGATAAATTCCCAGAGAATTATAGAGTGAGGGGATATACTTTTTAAGGATAATTTCTACAAGCTGAACAAGTCCTGCAATAACCAGAATGAAGACGATAGTCTCAAGGTAAGAGAGATTTGCAGGAACAAGCAGATACATATAGATAGGATATGTAACTGCAGTAGCAAGCACCATAACGAAGGTTACCGCCGCACTCATACCAAGGGCGGTGTTGACCTTTTTGGAAACGCCCAGGAAGGGGCAGATTCCAAGGAACTTGCTGAGAACGTAGTTCTCGGTAAGTATTGCGGCGAGGAATACCGCAACCAGAGCTTTAATCATACTTCCCCGCCTCCTTTCGCTGAAGCCTCGACCTCAACCTGTGCTTTTTCTTCACAGGTCTTGCCGCCTTCAGTTATCATGGAGCAACTGCCCTTCAAGGGGCAATGTGCGCAACCGCCTGCCTTGGGAGGCTTCTTGCCGGAGAGCTTTGATGCAAGAGCAATGAGCATTCCGAACACAAAGAATCCGCCTGGAGGCAGCAGGAAAATCATAATCTGAAGATTACCGGGCAGGTCCATACCGAACCAGGTGCCGTTGCCGAGAATCTCTCGGATAGAACCCATAAGAAGCAGAGTTGCCGTAAATCCGATTCCCATTCCCAAGCCGTCAAGAATTGAGGGGAACACAGCATTCTTACTGGCATACATTTCAGCTCTGCCCAGAATTATACAGTTAACAACGATAAGAGGAAGGAATATACCCAGACTTTCATCAATGGCAGGAGCGAAAGCCTTGACCACCATCTGCACCATAGTAACAAAGGCGGCAATAATAGTGATGTAAGCAGGGATTCTCACTTTATCGGGAATAACCTTGCGAAGTGCCGAGATAACTGCATTGGAGCAGATAAGAACGATAGTCGCCGCAATGCCCATACCGATGGCATTGGAAGCGGCGGTGGTAACTGCCAGGGTGGGGCAGGTGCCGAGCACAAGACAAAGCACGGGATTTTCTTTGATAATACCCTTTGTCAGTTCTTTCACATAGTTATACTTTTTCTTTTCGTTAGTATTTGTCTGCATCATTCCCCACCTCCTTCAAGTGACCTTCAAGTGAATTATATATCTCAATGGCGCGGTTGACAGCCTTTGATACTGCCTCGGAAGAGATAGTAGCACCTGTCAGGGCATCTATCTGCTGTTTTTCTCCTGTGTTGTCATCCTTTGCGGTGAAGCCGCCATCGGGAATTTCACCGAGGAACTGACCTCTGAACTCCTCCTTTGTGGCATTCATACCAAGACCCGGAGTTTCGTTGATGGAGAGAATTTCCACACCGGTAATCTCACCCGAGGTGTTTATTCCCACCATAACCTCAATGTCGCCGCCGTAGCCTTTTTCAGAGGTGGGTATAGCGTAACCTACCAATTTGCCGTCTTTATCGAAGCCGCAGTAGAGTTCCATCTCAATTCCCTTTCCGCCTTCGAATTTTTCCGCCGAGGGACACACACTCTTCATTGCCTCAGCCGCATTCTTCGCCTCCTGCTCTGCAATGGGACCTTTAGTCAGTTCATTGGTACCTGCAAGCAGAAAAGCAACCACAATGCATATAAGGAAAAGTGATACCGAGGGGACAAAAATATCCTTGAAGCTTATCTTCTTCATTTTGCACCCTCCTTCTTTTTCTTCTCGTATCCGAAGGGTTTGGGAGTTGTCGCACTCTCAATGAGAGGAGTGAGAATGTTAAAGAGAAGTATTGCAAAAGATACACCTTCGGGAAGGTTTGCAAAATTTCTGATTAATATGGTCATTACACCGCAACCTGCCGCATAGATAACCTTGCCCCAGAATGTCATGGGAGAAGTTGTGTAGTCAGTTGCCATAAATATCGCACCCAGCAGCATACCGCCGGAGAGTATGTCCACAATGGGATTTCTGCCCAGAATCAGGGACATTACCGCCGCAGTGCCCACAAACACAACGGGAATTGTGGGAGAGATAACCTTTCTTGCCACGAGATAGATACCGCCCAGCAAGAGAGCAAGTGCACAGGTCTCGCCCAGAGAACCGCCGTGATTGCCAAAAAATAAGTCAAAGTAAGAATATGTACCTGCTTGAGCCGCCATAGGAGTTGCAGAGGAAATTCCGTCGATATTCTCCATAAAGCGTGTACCGACCCAGTCGGTCATTGCCGCAGGGAAGGAAACAAGGAGTACAATACGACCTGCCAGCGCAGGATTTACAAAGTTCATACCTATTCCGCCGAACATCTGCTTCACCACAACAATGGCAACCACAGAGCCCAGAGCGGCGATAAGAGGATTAATGCTTGAGGGGAGATTCAAAGCCAGAAGCACACCTGTTACCACAGCGGAAAGGTCGCCTATGGTCTGGTCACGCTTCATAATCACACGGGAGATATACTCCGCCGCAACGCAGGTGATTACACAAACGCCTACCAGCATCAACGCTCTCCAGCCGAAGAACACCACAGATGCTATGGCTGCAGGCAAAAGGGAAATAACCACATCCAGCATAATTCTCTGTGTGGAGCCCTTTCCTCTCAGGTGAGGAGACGCGGATACAAAAAACTTATTCATATCAGTTTCCTCCCTTCTGCTTCATAAGCTCGCTGCGAACCTTCGCTTTACCGGTTCTGATAGTCTGGACTATGTGTCTCTTTGCAGGGCAACTGAAGGCACAGCAACCGCATTCCATACAGTTCATAATTCCTGCTTTCATCATTTCTTCCGTATCGTCCTTCTTGATAGCTCCGCAGATTTTGGGAGGCATAAGCCCCATAGGACACGCCGAAACACATCTGCCGCAACGGATACAATCGGTAGCTTCGCTGAGCTTTGCCTCTTTCTCATTAAAAGCGATGATTGCATTGTTCTGCTTGAGCACAGGCAGAGCATCATCCACCAGAGCAAGACCCATCATAGGTCCGCCCATAAGAATCTTGCGGGGTTCTTCCTTATAACCGCCTGCAAATTCCATCAGATCTTTTATTGAAGTTCCCAGAGGAACAATTACGTTTTTAGGTTCTTTGACCGCACTTCCGTCAACGGTGATGCGTTTTTTGATAAGGGGCATACCCGTCCTCAGATAGTCGCTGATAAATGCAACCGAGGCAACATTCATAACTATGCAACCCACATCGGCAGGAAGCTTGCCCTGAGGCACCACTCTGCCTGTGAGTGCCTTGATGAGAACCTTCTCTGCGCCCTGAGGATAGGATGCCTTCAGCGGCACTACCTTTACCATATCATCGGGGTCGGCAGTTTTATCCTCTGCGATTTCTGTCAGTATCTTAATGGCATCGGGTTTGTTATTCTCAACACCAATAATGGCTCTCTCAATTCCGAGAAGCTCCTTGACCCTGTAAATTCCATCCATAACCGCCTGAGAGTTCTCAATAACCTCACGGTGGTCTGCTGTAATATACGGCTCACACTCTGCACAGTTGATAAGCAGGGCATCTATTTTCTTATCCTTCGGAACATTGAGCTTTACGTGGGCAGGGAAACCTGCACCGCCCAGACCCACAAGTCCGCTGGCTCTCACTGCTTTGAGGAAATCCTCTTTGCTGTTGACCACGGGAGGCTTAATGGAGGGGTCGGGTGTATCAGTACCGTCAGACTCAATTACCAGAGCATTGGTGCCGATACCTGTGGGGAGATTAAGCCTCAGGATATTCTTGACAGTTCCGCTGACACTTGAATGAATGGGAGCTGAAACAAAGGCATCATTATCTCCTATCACCGTACCCACATACACCTTGTCTCCTACTTCCACCAATGGCTTGCAGGATTCGCCGATATGCTGTCGCATAGGAATTGTAACTGACGAAGGTGTGGGCATAACTACGCTCTCGGCACCTGCAGTATTCTTTCTGTGGGGAGCTTTGACGCCGCCCCGTGTGAAAAAGGGTCTCTTGGGGAATTTTTTCTTACTCTTTTCCATATACTAACCTCCATAAGAGAAGTTTTTCTGTACTATATCGGAGATTTCTCCGACACTATTACATTTATATAGAATAAATATATCATATTTAACGTGGCTATTTCAATAGTCCTGACGATAAATAAAAATTTAACAAACAGAGGATGATTTTATGGATATTATCAACGCATTCTGGGTAGGTGGCATACTCTGCGTTCTGGCACAGCTTCTCATAGATTTCACAAAGCTCACCCCTGCCAGGATTTTGGTGGGAGCTGTGGTGCTTGGAGTTATCCTGTCGGGCGTGGGAGTGTTTGACTATCTCACCGACTTTGCCGGAGCAGGAGTCACCGTACCCCTTGTGGGATTCGGACACCTTATGGCACAAGGGGTACGGGATGCCATTGACGAAAAAGGTGCAATAGGTATTCTCAGCGGCGGTCTCACCGCATCAAGCGCAGGCATCGCCGCCGCCATTGTTTTTTCTCTGATTGCTTCTCTTGTATCAAAATCCCGTATGAAAAAGTAAGAATTTTCCGCAAATGCCCCTGTTTTTCTCCCACTCTCATAAAAATTAGCCTTGAAAACCGCGTGACGCCGTTGTATAATATTTGTTTAGATGAATGTTTCCGAAGTATCGGAAAACTTTAGGGTAGCCGAAGGGGTACGATTATGAACATGACAGGTTTCGACAACGATAAATACCTGAGGATGCAATCCGAAAAAATCCGCGAGAGGATTGACTATTTCGGAGGCAAGCTTTATCTGGAATTCGGAGGAAAGCTCTACGATGATTTTCACGCATCGAGAGTTCTGCCGGGATTTGCTCCCGACAGCAAGCTTCAGATGCTCCTCAAACTCCGTGAGCAGGCGGAGATTCTCATTGTTATCAACTCAGATGACATCGAGAAAAATAAAATCAGAGGCGACTTGGGTATCACCTATGATCTGGACACCCTGAGACTTATTGACGTTTTCAGAAGCGTCGGTCTCTATGTAGGTTCCGTGGTTCTCACCTGCTATGCAAACCAGCCTGCCGCAAAGAAATTCCAGAAACGACTGGAAGACTTGGGTGTCACCGTATACAGACACTATCCCATCCCCGGCTATCCCGCAGATATTGACCTTATCGTAAGCGACGACGGCTACGGCAAAAATGAGTATATCGAGACAAAGAAAGAACTTGTCATCGTCACCGCCCCCGGTCCCGGCTCAGGCAAGATGGCTACCTGTCTGTCACAGCTTTATCACGAGCACAAAAGAGGCGTCAAGGCAGGTTACGCAAAATTCGAAACCTTCCCTATATGGAATCTCCCCCTGAAGCACCCCGTGAATATGGCATACGAGGCGGCAACCGCTGACCTCAATGATGTCAATATGCTGGACCCCTATCACTTTGAAGCCTACGGTGAAACCACCGTTAACTATAACCGCGACGTAGAGATTTTCCCTGTTCTTCGCACTATGTTCGGCGAAATTCTGGGAGAATGCCCCTACAAATCCCCCACCGATATGGGAGTCAACATGGTGGGCAACTGCATCGTGAACGACGAAGTTGTACGCAATGCCGCAAATCAGGAGATTATCCGCAGATACTACAGTGCTATGTGCTCCCAGCGTCAGGGCATTGTAGAGAAAGATGTCTGCTACAAGCTGGAACTTCTGATGAAACAGGCAGGACTCAGCGCCGAGGACAGACCCGTTATCGGTGCGGCTCTTTCAAAAGCTGAAGAAACAGGCGAGCCTGCCGCCGCCATCCGTATGCCTGACGGCACCATAATTACAGGCAAGACCTCCTCTCTGCTTGGCGCTTCCTCCGCGGCAATTCTCAATGCGCTGAAATATCTTGGGGGAATTGATGACGAAATTCACCTCATCTCTCCCACCATTATCGAGCCCATACAGAAACTCAAGGTGGGACATCTGGGTAACCGCAACCCCAGACTTCACATTGACGAGGTGCTTCTGGCACTCTCCATCTGTGCTGCCACCGACGAAAAGGCACAGATTGCCCTTGACCAGCTCCACAAGCTCCCCGGATGTGAGGCTCACGCCAGCGTCATTCTTGCCGCCATTGATGAAAAGACCTTCAAGAAGCTGGGTATCAACCTTACTTGTGAACCCAGATACCAGACCAAGAAGCTCTATCATCTCTGATATCTCTTGTAAAAAGAAAAAACACTCAAAGCATAAACCGCCGTGTCAAACGGCGGTTATTTTTTACCCTTTTTTGTGAACTTGCAATTATTTGTGGTCGGTATTTTTTTATCACTCCTATGACTCATTGACTTGCCGATAAGTAATTGATATAGTCATATTGTATTAAATAGCAAGGAGGATCCCCTATGAACTCTGCTCTGAGAAAAATTCTGTCAAGTATACTTTCCCTTTTGACTCTGTGTTCCCTGTTAACTGTAGGTGTCAGCGCCGCTGATGAACCTCTGTGCTCGGGAGACTTCTGCTACAAAGTAGAAGACGGCAAGGTTACCGTCACAGAATACCACGGCACCGACATTGAGGTCACCGTACCTGCCACCATTGACAATATGCCCGTTACCGCCGTAGGCTACTACTGCTTTGATGACAACGACGATGTCGTTTCTGTCACCGTATCCGAGGGCATTGAAACTCTTGAAGACAAGTCATTTTCAGGAATGGCAAATCTTCAGGAAATTATCCTTCCCGACAGCCTCCTTACTATCGGCAATGAGGCTTTTACAAGCTGTGCAAAGCTTCAGAGCTTTCACATCCCCAAAGGTGTCAGGAATATCGGCACCCACCTTTTCTACGGATGGAATGCTATGGAGAGCATTACCGTTTCTCCCGACAACAAATATTTCAGCAGTAAAGACGGCGTCCTCTACAACAAGAATGGCACCCTTCTTCAGCTTTATCCCGTAGGCAAAAAAGACGCCTCCTTTGCGGTACCCAAAGGTGTTGCTTATATCGGTGCCACCGCATTTTTCCTCAACGGGAATCTCACAAATATCACCTTACCCGAAGGTCTCACTGCCATTGGTGCAGGTGCCTTTTTCGGATGCGACAAGCTCACAGGCATCACCCTTCCCGATTCACTTATGATTATCGCAGATAATGCTTTCTACGGCTGTGAATCACTTACCTCAATCAGCCTCGGCAAATCTCTTGAGATATTGGGAGATGATGTTTTCGCCTGGTGCTACGACCTTGAAGCAGTGGAAGTGGATGACGAAAACAAAAATTACTACGATACAGACGGCGTGCTTTTCAGTGCAAAAAGAAACGCACTGATTCTCTATCCCTCCGGCAAAACCGGCTCGGTATATACCGTTCCGGAGGGCACACAGATTATCGGAGAATCCTCCTTCTGGTACGCACAGCACCTTGGCGAGCTTAACCTTCCTGACTCCCTTTATCTCATTGAATCAAGTGCTTTCTCCAACTGTCAGAATATTACAAAGATTAATCTTGGAGAGGGTATCCGCAGAATAGAGAGTGATGCCTTCATGGCATGCTTCGCCCTCAAGGAAATCACTCTTCCCGACAGCGTTGTTTATCTTGGAGATAATGCCTTCGGAGGCTGTTACGAACTGGAAAAGGCCACTCTCTCTGCTTCAATAGATGAGATTCCTTACGGTGCCTTCTCAAATTGCACAAGTCTCACAACACTCCCCGCCGGCAACTACACAAAAATCGGAAGCGAGGCTTTTGGAGAGTGCCGCTCACTTAATGATATCCGAATCCCTGAGGGTGTCACCTCCATCGGAAGGGGTGCTTTTGCTTACTGCAGAAACCTCGAAAAGATTTACATTCCCGAAACTGTAGTGGAGATAGGCCACGAAGTTTTCTATAATTGTGCTCCTGATCTCACCATTTACGGTGTAGAAAACTCCTATGCACAGCAGTACGCAGAGGAAAACAACATCCCCTTTGTAGCCAAAGGAACCTCTCCCTCTACCAAGGATGAAATTCCCACCCCCGACGAGCCCGATGCTCCGGGAGTATCAACCCCCGATGAACCCGCAAAGGACACTATCAACTACATTCTGGGAGATGCCGACTTAAACGGTATAACCGATGTCCGCGATGCCACACACATTCAGAAATACGCCGCAGGCTTCATCACCTTCAGCTATCTCGCCAAACACGCAGGTGACTGCGACGCAAACGGCGAGGTCAATGTCAAGGATGCCACCGCCGTACAGAAATACGTGGCAGGACTTGAAACCAACTTTGCTGTAGGAAATCCCGTCACCGAGGAGGTCGACCTGACAGTTTACCTCTATAATGCCGCAGGATGGCAGAGCCTCTACTGCTACACCTATTCCGAAGGCAATTTTGATTCCCTCTGGCCCGGAGAGAAGATGACCGCTCTCGGCAACGATATGTACAGCGTTAAAATTAACCCCAACCATGAGCGAATCATCTTCATAGACATGGGGCAAGAGGCAATCTACACCGACGACAGCGAAATTTTCGCGGGATACACCTATGACAATCTTGCAAACTGCTGGTATCTTACCGAAAACACTCTCTGATAAATACAGAAGACCGCATACGGTGGTATGCGGTCTTTTTCTGTCTGCAGAATTTCAAGCAAAAAAACAAGGGGCACAAACACCCCTTGTTAAAATGCGTTTTAAGTTTTTACAATCAGACGATAGCGTTGTCGAGATACTCTTCGAGAGCCTCGTTGTCCTCGTCCTTCTTCTTCTTAAGAAGCAGGAATGTAGCAACTGCGGCACCTACTGCGATAATAGCAGCCAGCACAGCAATAATCCATCCGTAAGAATTGTTGTTTCTTCTCATATAGCATACCTCCGTAAAATAATCCTCGGGGAAAACATAGTTATCCTTTATCATTACTAATAATAACAGTATGAGAAATAAAAGTCAATAAATTTATTAAAAGGAAAAAAGTTTTTTAGAAAAACAAAAAAAGCAGAGATAACTCTGCTTTTAAGGTTATACATATTAAGAAATGCAAATGCTATTATGCAGATGCGTTGAGGCGCTTAGCAAGATTGGATTTGCTTCTGGCGGCAGTGTTCTTATGCAGAATACCCTTTGCGGCGGCCTGATCAATTTTCTTAACAGCAAGACGAACCGCCTCAGCTTTGTTCTCGGCGTTAGTGTCGATAGCGATGTATGCTTTCTTTACGGCTGTTCTGAGAGCAGATTTGATGCTCTTGTTCTGAGCAGTCTTGGTTGCGATAACCTTAACACGCTTTTTTGCTGATTTGATATTAGGCATTGTCCCACCTCCTTATAAAGCGTTAACACGAACAAAATCTCTGAATATAATAAGGGAATTTCCGGAGAAAAAACCCATTATCGCAATCGTGTACGATTAATAATAACACCAACTGCTGAAAAATGCAAGCATTTTTATTATTTTCGAGGTGTTTTTTTCAAAAGTTTTCTCC
Organism: Ruminococcus sp.; assembly: GCA_017395925.1. GTDB lineage: Bacteria > Bacillota > Clostridia > Oscillospirales > Acutalibacteraceae > Ruminococcoides. The sequence goes on from JAFQNJ010000057.1 coordinate 29,509, forward strand.
TCCTTACAAAAACACACAATATATAGATGTATACTCGGGCGATATATACAAGAGCTTTTTGCACTTTTCACACCGCCGCCATAAAAAGCACTCCTTTTTTTCCTATTATATATAGGCTTTTGCCCCATTCTTCTGCCTATACTAACAAATAATTCACAATTCTTTTATTCAAAATATACTTGACATTTCCAGATATCGGGTGTAAAGTATAGATAGAGTTAGCACTCGCAATGTTAGAGTGCTAATCACAAAAGGGAGGCGATGGTCGGGATGCTGACAGACAGAAAACAAAAAATCCTCAAGGCCATCGTTGAGGGCTATATCCAGACGGGTGAGCCCGTAGGTTCCAAAACTCTGCTCTCGGAAACAGGCATCGATGTCTCACCCGCAACGGTGAGAAACGATATGGCGGACCTTACTACCCGAGGCTATCTTTTTCAACCCCACACCTCGGCAGGCAGAGCCCCCTCACAAAAAGGTATGCGTTACTACGTCGACAACCTGATGTCACCTGTCACTCCCCCTGAGCGGGTGCGTGACTATATAGACGCAAAGCTCTCTGCCGCGGCAGACACCCCCGAGCAACTCCTTCGGGAAGCAGCAAAGCTTCTCAGCGACTACACAGGCTATGCCGCTGTCACCACCACTCCTCCTTCGGGAGATGCCCGTGTCCACCGACTTCACTTCATCGGCACAGGCAGACACACAGTTATGGTGGTACTGGTTACCTCATCGGGAATGGTGAGAAGTAAGCTCTTCCGTTCCAACTTCGTTGTGACTAACGAGGTATTGGAGATTTTGAGAGAAACTCTCAACAAAGCTCTCTCGGGTGTACCTCTTTCCCAGATTAACAAACCCTTTATGCAAACAGTCGCCGCTTCATTCACGGAGCTCTTTCTGGTAATTCCTCAGGCACTCACCGCCATTATGGAAATTGCCGCTTCCGCCCAGGTGGTTCAGCTCTGTCTCTCTGGCGAAACAAAACTCCTCTTCGCCCCCGAGGTTGATCCTGTAACCTCCAGAGGCATTCTGGGATTTTTAAGTGACACAGAGCAGGTGGCAAAGCTTCTGCTTTCCCAGAAATCAAGTCTGTGTGCATATCTGGGCACGGAATGCAGACGGGCGGAACTTCTCACTGCGGCAGTAATCTGCGCCCGCTATGAAATCGAAGGTACAACGGCAGGTGCAGTTGCACTCTTCGGACCCGGCAGAATGGATTTCGCAGATGCCATGGGTGCCGTCAACTACATCTCCCAGTCGGTGGGGGACCTCCTCAGCGAAATGGTAGACCTTTAATAATAAGAAAACAAAGGAGCAATATATAATGAGCAAGAAACAGAACAAAACTCCCGAGGAGATCCTTGAGGAGACTTCTGCGGAAGAAACCGAAGTAACCCCTGAAGAGGCAGAAACTCCCGCAGAGCCTGCGGAGAAATCCGAGGCAGAAAAACTTACAGAAGAACTAGCCACCCAAAAGAACAACTATCTGCGTCTTGCCGCAGAGTACGACAATTACAGAAAGAGAACCCAACAGGAAAAACTCTCCCTGTATGCAGATGCCACCGCCAAAGCAGTAGAGAAACTCCTTCCTCTCTTGGACAGCATCAACGCCGCACTGGCAGCTCCCACCGAAAGCGAAAACGAGCGTCAGGGAATCGAGCTTATTGCAAATCAGCTGAAAAAATGCCTCGAGGATTTAGGTGTTGAAGGCTTCGGCGAAATCGGTGACACCTTCGACCCCATGATTCACAACGCAATCTCCCGTACAGACAGCGACGAGCTTCCCCAGAGCTCCATCGCAATGGTTTTCCAGAAGGGATTCAAGATAGGCGACAAAGTCATCCGTCCCGCAATGGTACAAGTAGCTAATTGCTAAATTGACAAATCCACCCCAAAAGGGTGTTATAAGCTAATATATAATCAAACATTTAATATTTGGAGGAATTAATTATGGCAAAGACAATTGGTATCGATCTTGGTACAACAAACTCCTGCGTTGCAGTAATCGAAGGCGGTGAGCCTGTAGTTATTGCAAACGCTGAAGGCGCAAGAACAACTCCCTCAGTAGTAGCTTTCTCTGCAAACGGTGAGCGTATGGTCGGTCAGGTTGCAAAGCGTCAGGCTATCACAAACCCTGCAGGTACAGTTGCATCCATTAAAAGAGAAATGGGCACAGACTACAAGGTAAACATTTCAGGCAAAGCATATACTCCTCAGGAAATCTCTGCTATGATTCTTCAGAAGCTTAAGACTGATGCAGAGGCATACCTTGGCGAGTCTGTAACTCAGGCAGTTATCACTGTTCCTGCATACTTCACAGATGCACAGCGTCAAGCTACAAAAGAC
>JAFQNJ010000058.1 GCA_017395925.1 Ruminococcus sp.
ATTCTTGAATAGCAGATTCCGTTTTCCTCTGCTTTTAATAATTCTTCTTTTTTCCACTGCAGACTTTCATACTCGGGGAAGAATGCATCGGCATCCTTGTCCTCGCCGTCTATAAGGGTGAGGTACATTTTATCACACACAGCAATAAAAGCCTTGTAGATGCTCTCTCCGCCTATTATAAAGGCTTCGTCTGTGTCTGCGGCGGCTATAGCCTCTTCAATGCTGTGCACTACCGCGGCACCCTCGGCAGTATAGGTCTTATCACGGGTGATAACAATATTTTTTCTGCCCGGCAATGCCTTGGGGAGAGACTCAAAGGTCTTTCTGCCCATTATTATGGGATGTCCCATAGTTGTTGCCTTGAAAAATTTAAGGTCCTCGGAAATACGCCATATAAGCCCGTTACCCTTGCCGAGCTCTCTGTTTTTGCCTACTGCGGCTATCATTGAAACTGTCATAATTTTCTCCTTTAGAGTGACGACCAATGCAAGCAATTTAAGAAACCTGCTGCAATGTTCGGTTTATGAATGGTAGGGAACGATGCCCACATCGTTCCGCTCCAAAGCAAATTCTAACTTTTTTGCAATTTTTTACCTTTGTTTGACCAAAATCTGTGTGCAAATTAAAGTAACTTTTCCCAAATGCGGAACGATGTGGGCATCGTTCCCTACAAGATGAAGACGGTAATTTACAGCAAAACACTTGAGTTGCTTGCGTTGGTGTGGCAGCCCTTTATTGTGTTATTTCAAATAAAAGCTTGCCCATATGCTGATAGTCTATGAGCTTTACATCCTTACAGTCACGGGAATTGTCGAACTCGAAGAAGTCCTTGACCTCGGGATTGAGCCACAGCTTGGGAGCGGGCAGAGAGCCGTTTTCGTCGAAGCGACGGATCTGCTCCTTTATGGGCTCTATCTGATTTACATATATGTGAGCATCCTTTATGCTCCAGTCAAGTGTGCCGACCTCGAGGGAGCAGACCTGAGCTAACATCGAAAGCAGAACTGCATACTGAGTGATATTAAAGGGCAGTCCCAACGGTACATCACAGCTTCTCTGATGTACCCACGCGTTGAGCTTACCGTCGGTTACATCCCACTCGCTGCTCCATACGCAAGACGGCAGAACTGCGGTATCGAGATAGTCATTCTGCCACAAAGACATCACCATTCTTCTGTCACCGGGGTTGTTTTTGAGCTTGTCTATGAGATTCTGTGTTAACTTGAATTTGTTTACAATATAACCGTATGCGGTGCCTATTGTGTGTGCATATTCCTTGCCGAAGAATTTGTGCACCTCGGTTTTTCTGAGCTTGCCGTTTTCGTCGGGCACCATCTGCGTTGCGTTCCAATAGCCTTCCCCGTCTATCTCCCACTCGTTCCAGATTTTTACATCCCTCTCCTGAAGCCAGCGGACATCATTTGACTGTGCCTGATAAAACCAGAGCATTTCGAGCACCGCCTGACGGATAAACACCTGCTTGGTGGTAAGCACGGGAAACTCCTCACTCAAATCAAAATGAAGAGAATGAGCAGGAATTTTTATGGTATCCACACCCGTTCTGTTTTCAACTCTCACACCCTCGGAGAGTATCTTTTTGCATAATGCAATATATGATTCATCGAATTTAGACATAGAAAAACACCTCTTTGGTATTATACATAATGTTCAGATATATTTCAACGGATATACAAAAAAAAGAGGACCGTTTCCACAGTCCTCCCGAAAAATTATTTGTTTTTACCGATATTAATCTGTTCTTCTGCGATAGCCTCGAGTGCTTCCTTGTCGCCTGATGAAGCGACGGTTGCAGCGTTCTTACGGCGTTCGAGAAGCTCTGCGTACATAAGCTCCTTCTTCTTACCGGAAAGGTCATAGAAGAGCATCGGAATG
>JAFQNJ010000059.1 GCA_017395925.1 Ruminococcus sp.
ACAAACCCCATTTCATTATATTTATTTCTCTCTTTTCTTTGCAGGAAGCCTGCCAAGTCTGGTCTCGAGAGCGTATTTTCTGAATATATATACTACGGCGAATGCAATGGAGAGTCCCATATCTTTAAATATTCCCCGAGCTTTGTCCACCGTTTTCAGAGAGGGACATCCTTAAACATTTCATCTGTATACATAGTTTAAATGCGGTTTCCCCTGAAAATCCGCCTAAAATAATATCCGTTTTGGAGCTTTACTTCCGATTCGCAGGGAACATCAGTCCCAACTCACGGGAGAACTGATAATAGCCCACACCTTGAGACCTGCAACCCACTTCTGTATTGCTGTAGCATCTTTAATATTTACATCCCTGTCAGTAACAACATTTGCCGCCTCGAGTGCTATACCGGAAAGTTCGGCAATACCTGCCAGATGCTTCTGAATGAGGGTCGCGTCCTTAATATCCACAACCCCGCTTTCGTTCACATCACCGTAAAGAGCCACATATGTTTCAGGGATTACTTTGTCTTCGCCTGCAAATGCTATGAAATCAGAAATACAGAGCTCATAGCCCGCAAAGACTCCGTCTTCATCAATAACCGTCGTAACGACGTAATTAAGATAGCCTCTGTCGGTTCTGATTCTGCCGTCCACATCATCGCCGTAGTGGACTTCGCCCCAGGTATCAACAACATCAAAGGTGAGAGTTTCCTTCTCTCCTGATTCGTACTCGATATCTACTACTGTACCAACGCCTGTTCTTGAGATTTTTTTAATCTCCATATCAGCAACAGGTCTTGCCTCGGTGAAAGTAAGACCCTCGATAACAGCCTCCTTATCAAAGCAGGTAACCGTATATTCATCCCAAAAGTCAAGTTTGAGTTCGAACTCTCCTACCTTATAGGTGTATTCACTCAGATAGTGGTCGTACTCAAGCTCATCCTCGTCTATTGTGGCAACCACTTCACTGCCGTCAATAAGACCCAGTGTAACCTCCATACCCTGCCACAGAGGATAGTAGCCTTCCTCGTACTCTGTTTTATCGGGAAGCTTTGTAACTTCAATACTCTCTACAGGAACCGGAATAATCTCAACGGGTATCTTGAGCTCATGACCCATATATCTTGCAGTAATGTAGTTCTCCTCCCCTGCCTTCCAGGGCTTTTCACGCTGATTGTCGTAGAGTTCTACATTGCAACCGAAATCATCGAAGTAGAACATTGCCTCGTCGGTAGTGGATGTGCCATCCGTGAAGTGAACTGTTACGGTGTCTTCCATATCGAAATCATAACAGTAAACATAGTAGCCCAGCTCCGGATCGAAGAAAACATCTTGGTAATTTTCATAAAAAACAAAGTCAGCATCGAGTTCGAAACTCTCAACGGGGTTATCCAGAACGGTATACTCCACCTCAAGACGCACATCTGCACAGCTTATCCATAAAGTTGCTTTTCCGTCTTTTTCCAGCACTTTGCCACTATCGTCAGATACAAAGCCCCATTCCACATCATTTCCTGCTACGGGATAATCGTGAAGAGCATTCCATGGTTCATATGTACCGTCAGAAAGCTCAAACCACGCATTAATCTCCATAAGATTCACTGATTCAACCTCTGCACCGCGAACACAGATTCTTTCCTCATAGTTTTCATAAACAGTACCGGAAACCACGGTTTTATTCTCTGCAGATACTGTAAAAGAAATCGCGGAAAACAGCAAAAGCACCGCTAAGACAACAGATAATAATCTGACTTTCATTTTCATTCTGACTCCTCCTCAATAAAATTTATATCGGGCATTTCCCGACAACAGCGGAAACACCTGTTTACAAATCAGTATTTCTCTACAACCTCGCCCTGCTTCTTGTAGATGGAATTCGCTTCAACGTAACCTCTTACAAACGAGAGAGGATAGACGTTGGTGCCTCTGCCGATAACAGAACCGGGGTTCATTACGGTGTTGCAACCGATGTCGCCGAAGTCGCCTACCATTGCGCCGAATTTTTTGACACCTGTCTCCACCTTCTCACCGCGGAAGTTAACTGTGACAAGCGACTTGTCCGCCTTGAGGTTTGAGGCAATGGTGCCTGCACCCGTGTGAGCCTTGTAGCCGTAGATGCTGTCGCCTACGTAGTTGTAGTGGGGCACCTGAACAGAGTCGAAGAGAATGCAGTTTTTAAGCTCGGTGGAGTTGCCCACAACTGCACCCTTGCCCACAATGGCACTGCCTCTTATGAACGCACAATGACGCACCTCGGCATCCTCATCAATAATCAGAGGACCGCCAAGGTAAGCTGTGGGTGCAATCTTTGCAGACTTTGCCACCCACACATTGTCTCCTATCCTGTCGAACTTTTCAGAAGGGAGAGTTTCTCCCAGCTTCATTATGTAATCGGAAATTCCGGGCAGAAGCTCCCAAGGGTACTCCGCCGACTCAAAGAACTCCTTTGCGATAGTCTTGGTAAAATCAAAAAGATTTTCGGATTTAAGTTCCTTCACAACACAAACCCCATTTCATTATATTTATTTCTCTCTTTTCTTTGCAGGAAGCCTGCCAAGTCTGGTCTCGAGAGCGTATTTTCTGAATATATATACTACGGCGAATGCAATGGAGAGTCCCAGAAGCATTCCCGCAAACACATCTGTGGGATAATGAACGAAAAGGTATATTCGTGAGAGTCCTATAACGGCGGCAAGCACGAGTGCAGGTATACCCAGACGTCTATTAAAGCCGAACAAAGCTCCTGCCGCGGCAAAGGATGAGCCTGTGTGTCCTGACGGAAAGGAGTATGCCTCGGGTCTTTCTACCGCCAGCGGCACCGCCAGGTCAATATTGCAGGGGCGGACGCGGCAGAATATATTTTTGAGCCCCAACTCCCCTACAATGAAGGTTACGATAAGGGATATAAGCACGGCAAGTCCCCCTGCACGGGTGCGGCGGAATATAAGCAATATAAGTCCCAGTGCAATCCAGAACAGTCCCATATCAAAACTGACGCTTAAAAAGGCTGAGACACCGTCAAGAAAAGCACATCTCAGGTTCTCCTGAATCCAGTAAAGCACCGAGAAGTCAAGTTCTGTGATAAATTCTACCATATTTCTTCCTTTTCTATAATATAGTCAATTTATTATATCACGAACAGCTTCATTTTGCAACGAGATAAAGTCCCTTAAATTTAACAGATAAATATTGACAAAGCGACAGGTTGTTGGTATAATTACTTTTGCTTGATTTACAAGCGGGCCATTAGCTCAGTTGGTTAGAGCAACCGGCTCATAACCGGTTGGTCCGGGGTTCGAGTCCCTGATGGCCCACCAAAAAGCGGCAGGTTTTGACCTGTCGCTTTTTTATTCATTGCGAAGGCAATGGCATATCATCGCCGAAAGGCGCATATCATCACGCGAAGCGTGTATCTCATCAACCGCAGGCTGTATATTACTTTCGCAATGATGACATACAATTCCTTTGGAATTGATGATATACAAGACTTCGTCTTGGTGATATACACGGCTTTGCCGTGATTTATCTAACCTAATACTTATATCAATTAAACCAACCCCAACCTTCCGAGGAGGCATTATGAGCTATCTCGGCGAACTTCGGAAAATTGTAGGGCACAGAGAGCTTCTCTCTGCAGGGGATACCGTCATTGTAATTAAAGATAATAAGATTCTCCTCAACCTGCGCTCGGACACAAAGACCTGGGGCATACCGGGAGGTGCTTTGGAGCTTGGTGAAAGCCTTGAAGAAACTGCCTGCAGGGAACTTCTTGAAGAAACAGGGCTTCGTGCAGACAGCGTGGAACTTTTAACCGTTCTTTCAGGCAAGGACTTCTATTTTGAATACCCAAACGGCGACAAGCTTTATTCCGTGGTTGCACTTTTCCTTGCAGAGGGTATCAGCGGAGATTTGAAAATTACCGACGGCGAAAGCCTGATGCTCCAATACTTCTCCCCTCATAATCTTCCCACCCTTGAGCACAGGGCAGAAACCATAATAAGATACAGATGGAACACTGTTATCATTTGTTCGGCTGATAACAAAACGGCATCTCTCGGGATGTCGTTTTTTCTTATATACATTCCTGCTTCTTTGTGGTATAATAGATACATTAAAGAATCAAGCAAGCGAGGGGATTTTCCTTGGATAAAAACAGCACGGTTTATCGCAGTTATTCGGAGCTGCTCAAAAAGGAACTCATACCTGCTATGGGTTGCACAGAACCTGTTTCTATCGCCTTTGCCGCCGCCAAGGCACGGGAAGTACTGGGAAACATTCCCGACAAGGTAAAGGTAGACGTCAGCGGCAATATCCTCAAGAACGTAAAAAGCGTAGTTGTCCCCCACACAGGCGGAATGCGAGGCATACCCGCGGCTGTTGCCGCAGGCATAGTGGCAGGCAAACCTCAGCTTGAACTTGAGGTTATCTCCGGCACATCCGAAGAGGAAATCAGAGAAATCGCACATTACCTCAACTCCACGCCCATTACCGTACACTTTGCAGACACCCCTCACATTTTCGATATTATGATAACTCTCTCATATAAAGACGAAAGCTCCTTTGTGAGAATTACAGAGCATCATACGAACATTGTCTGCATCAGAAAAAACAACAATACTCTTTTTGAGAAAGAAATCTCCCCGGCAGAAGACGACCTCACCTGCCGTAATGTCCTCAACGTTCAGGACATCGTAGACTTTGCCGATTCTGTAAATACCGAAGATGTGGCTGATATAATTACCCGTCAGGCAGAGTACAATATGGCAATAGCCGAAGAAGGTCTCAGAGGAGACTACGGTGCCAACATCGGCAGGACCCTGCTCTCACGGAACAAGGACGACGTATCGGAGAAAATGCGTGCCTTTGCCGCAGCCGCAAGCGATGCCAGAATGAACGGCTGCGAAATGCCCGTTATCATTAATTCGGGCAGCGGCAATCAGGGTATTACCGCCAGCGTCCCTGTCATAGTATACGCAAGGGAAAAGGGGCACACCGAAGAGGAACTGATTCGTGCTCTGTGCATCTCAAACCTCATAACTATCCACCTGAAGTCGGGGATAGGCAGACTCTCAGCTTACTGCGGCGTGGTAAGTGCCGCCTGCGGAGCCGCTTGCGGAGTTGCTTATCTCAGCGGCGGGAGATACGACACCATCGCCCACACCCTTGTCAATGCTTTGGCTATGGATTCGGGAATTATCTGCGACGGTGCCAAGGCAAGCTGTGCGGCAAAAATCGCCTCTGCAGTTGACGCCGGGCTTCTGGGTCTTGAGATGTACAAAAACGGAAACGAGTTTTACAGCGGCGAGGGACTTGTCGCAAAAGGGGTTGAGAACACCATCAGAAACATAGGTCTTCTGGCAAGAAACGGAATGGCAGAAACCGACAAGGAAATCATCAGAATTATGCTTGAAAGCAACTAATATCCATTTGCAAAAAACTCAGTATACTGTTATACTGTTTAACATATTATTATCGGAGGTATATTTATGGCAATTATCAGCGCATTCAAAGGAATGAGATTTGATACAGACAAAGCAGGTAGCATCAAAACTCTCTGTTGTCCCCCCTACGACATTATCAGCGAGGAACAGCGACTCGGCTTTATCGCAGAGAATGAATACAACATCATCCGCCTTGAACTTCCCAAGGGTGAAACCCCCTACAAAACTGCCGCAGAGGTACTGAAGGCTTGGGAGGAAAGCGGTATTCTTAAGCTTGAAGACAAGCCTGCCCTCTACATATACGAGGAGGAGTTCACCGCATACGGCAAGAGAAACTCCATCAAGGGTCTTATCTGCAGACTCAAGGTTGAGGAATTCTCCAAGGGAGTTGTTCTCCCCCACGAGTTCACCCTCTCCAAGGCAAAGGAAGACCGCCTCAATCTGATGAAGGCTACCAACTGCAACTTCAGCCAGATTTACGGTCTCTATATGGACGAGGAGCACACCTCTCTCGCTACCATTGACGAGTGCTCAAAGGGTGAGGCTGACCTTACCTTTACCGACGACGACAACATCACCCACCGTATGTGGATTGTCACCGACGAGGATGTTATCAGCAAACTGGTAAGCGATTTTGCTGACAGAAAGATCTACATTGCCGACGGTCACCACAGATACGAGACCGCTCTCAACTACCGCAACTGGTGCCGCGAAGAGGGCATTGCCAAGGAAGGGGACGCACAGGACTACCAGATGATTTTCCTCTGCGATATGGGTCACCCCGGTCTGGTGGTATTCCCCACTCACAGACTTGTCCGCGACCTTGAGGACTTTGACGAGGATGCTGTGCTTGCAAAGTGTGCAAAATACTTTGATATCGAGGCATTCACACGCACAGACAATATGGAGGAAATCCTCTCCGAGCAGGACAAAAACGGCAAGAAAGCCTTCGGCTTCTATGTGGGCAAGGGCGAGTGGTATCTCCTCACCCTCAAGGATATTTCCGTAATGGATGCTGTCCTTCCCGATATGTGCGTAGCCTCTCGTCAGCTGGATGTTTCCGTGCTCCACAGCCTGATTCTGGAGGAGATTTTCGGCATCGACAAGGAGAATATGGCACAGCAGATTAACCTTACTTACACCAAGTTCTTCGAGGAGGCTATCTCTTCTGTTGACGAGGGTAAGTCACAGTGCTCCTTTGTGCTCAACTCCACCAAGGTAACAGAAATCCGCGACGTTGCCTCTGCAGGCGAGAAGATGCCCCAGAAATCCACCTACTTCTATCCCAAGATGATAACCGGTATGGTTATGAACAAGCTGGTTTAATCCCTGTAACACACAAAAAAAATCACGCCGTCCGAATTAATCGGGCGGCGTTTTTTCAGCACACTTTTACTGTGCTTTCGCTTTATTCTTTCGGATAACTGCAGAAATCACTTTAGACAGTGCAAACAGAAGCACTCCCACGCCCAGTGCTATAAACACAGTCACAAAGTCTGCATTCACGATTCCCTGAGGGAAGAAGGTTCCGTCCTCTGACTGCATAGAGGGAGCCACGAACACTACTGAAAGCACGAAGCTCACTGCAAGAGAGAGGTCGCCTACAGCGGAGATAATTGTGGCGGCAAGAGAGTTTCCTTTTCTGACAGGCACACGCTTGATGTCGCTCTCGGAAAAATCCAGAAGTCTTGACACAAGAACGGCACCTGCGGTAAGTACCACTATCTCGGGAAGCATATAGGCAAAGTTGTATGAGATGGAATAGATAAGGGCATCCTTGGTGGGGAGTGCCATTCCTGCCCATACGGTACAGCCCGAAATCACGTGACATACATATCGCAGAAGTCCTGTAGCAACTGCGGCGATGCTCAATGCAGCAGTCTGATTCTTTGTAATCTTTCTTGTGATTCCGCTGAGTCCCAGTACCACAAAGGCAAGGAAATAGTCAAGGACTATTATGGCTATTGCCGCCCATGCGGATGTGGCATAGGCAAGGTTGTCAAGGCCCAGGAACATCTGTATCACACCGTAGGTAAAGGATGTGAGAAGTCCCCAGGATACTCCGTATCGGTAGCCGATAATCAGAAGGGGCAGCATACTGCATGCAGTGACGCTTCCGCCAAAGGGCATATCAACGATTTTCACCACGCTGAGTACCGATGCAATGGCTATCATTGCCGCACTCTCGGTGAGCATAAGCACTCTTTGCTTTGTGCTCTTTTTGTCTGTTTTGGGTTTTGACACTATATCACCTTCGTAATAAATATTTAAACAAAACAGAAGATAAAAAACAGCACTGCATACCGGTCTGCAGTGCTGATAATATCAGTGAATCTACTCCCTACGCCGGCATTATCCGTATCAGGTTATAGGGTCAGAGAAGCACTCAAATTCTCAATCTCAGCCGACTTGCCGTCAGCACCCCT
>JAFQNJ010000060.1 GCA_017395925.1 Ruminococcus sp.
ACTTTAAGCCTAAGAGGGCTGGCGGCGTTTAATAAAACAGTTCGGTGAACTGTTTTATAGCCGACAGGTGTGCAGGCGGGTACCGAAATCCGCAGGATTTGGGTCGCCAAGCAGTGATGATTTTTCCAAGAAAAAGCATCGTCCCGTCACTCGCACCAAAAGACATCAACTTCGGTTGGTAGTTTTAATAAATATGTGGAAATGCGTAAACTTATGTGCTATACTGTATTTATCCCAAAATTTAGGAGGATTTATATGAAAAAAGTTATTTGTACCATAATGTGTTTAATAATTGTTGCTTCTCTTTCTGCTTGCGGGACACCCAAAGCAACCCCTGACAACACTATCGAAAACGACGTAGCTGATATCGTATCAGATATTGATTTATCAAATTGTTTCACTTCCGATTTTGTATATGAATCTGATTTTAAGCATATCGGCAGTGAACTTAACAAAAGACAAACAAACATCGATAATAAAGAAGATATTGTTTTTTATGATATCAAGATTGCCAATGATTATTTTGAGATTATTTACACCTATAAATTGCTTTATAATTTTTATGACGAAGGCGGTTGGATCCTTGACGACTACTCTTTAGAAGACAAAACTATCACTCCCATTAAAGCTGCAGAAGCTGACCTTATACTTGAGCAATGGAACGAAAAACGATATTATGTAAACCACACTGAGTACACCTTGGATGGTTACAAAGAATTTTACGGAAGTTTTAACGATCATTCTGCGGAAATGGGTGAAAGCATCTGCGTTCTTGACGCCGAAAAAGCGCACACTATATTAACACTTGATGTATCATGCTCTTTAAGTCATGCTACAGGTAATATCACTTTAGATTTCGACAAAGAGAACGGTTGGAAGTTTTCTGAATCAAGTGATGATAAGTACAGCGATCTGGTTCCTTATTTATCGGTAACTGATTTAGAATGCGATTATTCTATTGCTGAGGGAGATTTTTCATACACTAATGGCGATACAGAATATACTCTCTCTATAACAATAGATGAAAAAAACGGAGTTGTGAATGCTATTTACAGAGGTTCAGAAACAACTTATGATTTCGATCCTATATGCGGTATATTTGCGGCTTTTGAGTATTATAGTGAATACAGTGATGCTTGGGTTGGCAGAAGTACAACTTACTATCGCATTAAATAACTACAGTTAATATATTTGCTTATGACTATTAATAGAACGATTTCCATTCTCCTGCTTCTGGTGATGTGCGTAAATCTTGCCGCTTGTGACGGTGACGAGGGGTATGTAAACACCACCGACTACAACGTAATATACTCAAACGTGGAAAACGTGAATAAAACCCTGGTGAAGGCGGCGCAGAAGGAAACTCTGCTTGAGTTTGAGGAGTACTCCTACTGCTCATATATGATGCTCTTTCCGAGGGAGACCCCCGATAATCTCGGGGAATTCTACTTCCACTGGAAAGAGTCCATCGACTATGACAACTACTCAATTTACTTTACCTACACTCTGGAAAAAGAGGACTACGAGAATTTCAAGGACGCCCTTGCAAACTGCACCTTCACCTATGGCGACTATGAAAACCAGCCTGTTTACACAGACAGTCTCTTTGAATATCCTGCCTATATCCTCACATGGACTGCGGACAGCGACTTTGGCGGAATAACAGAGTATCTTATGCTGGATGACCGGAACCTGACTGTTATCAACGTCTACCGCTTATCAACGAGTTTATCATCTCTTGACGAACTTGCAAATTATGCCATTATGCCTAAGGACAGCGACTTCAGTGCTGTCTATACTCTTTGCAAGCCCAATGCCACACTTGCGAAACACTCGGGATTTTCGGTATACTCCTTCCCCGACGGCAAGGGCGGCCACTTCTTCCCCCACGCCGAAGACATCAAGTGCAGTATAGTGCTTGGGTAACATACTGACAAACAAAAAGTGCCACCTCAGATGAGATGGCACTTTTCTTATTGCTGTTATCTTTGATTATCAATAAAAATCAAATACTCTCCAGGTGTTGTTTTCTTTTACCATAACAAGGTCTACGTCATAGAAATAGTCCTTGCCGTCCTTTGAAACCTGGAACTCAACCTCAACAACTGCAGACTCTTTGATAACGTCTGTATCGACATCGTAGGTATCCTCATACCAGCCGTACATATCATCAAGCATATCCTCGTTGTAGAAATCAACGTCCTCGATTTCATACTTTAACTTGTAGTCGCTTCCTGCATAGTCTTCGAAGAAATAGTTTACATACTCCAGCTCCTGCTCATAGTCCTCTTCAAGCTCATCCACATCATACTTTTCCTGATAAAACTCATAGTACTCCTTGTAAACGTCGCTTGTGAGAGAAATCATCTTCTCGGTGTTCTCTGCAGCCATAGCCTTTGCAAAGCGCTTTGCAGTGCCTTCGCAGCCGAAGTTGGAGAGAATGGAGGTGATGAGAATTACCAGAGCAATAACAACCACCAGTACTGCACCGGCGATTACACCAGCAAGGATTAAAATTTTCTTTTTCTTTGCGGCTTTATCCTCGGCAGGCTTCTCGATAGCGGTCTCAATAGCTGTGCCGCACTGCTCGCAAACCTTTGCCTCATCGTTGATTTCTGCTCCGCATTCAGGACAATACTTTGACATAATAAAACTTCCTTTCTGATTTAAATAAATTTATTTTGTTTTAGCATTCAACTGCTTTTTATTTTTCTTGTTTTTAACTATTCTGATAATCGCAACCACGATTCCTGCTATCAGCAATACTGCACCCAGTAAAAGCACCAGTATGTATGAAACTACGTTGAGTTTCAGCAGTTCGGAGCTTATGAAGGCTATGAGATACTCACCGCCGCAGATAGTCTCCCACAGAGGTGCTATCAGAGACAGAACTGTGGGCACCGCAAAGAGGATTCCGTCAAGGGTAAGGACGATACCGCTGCCGATAAGTCCCTGACTTATGCTTGCAACCAGCATAAGGATAACTGTAATTACAGAAACAGCAATGAGTAAAGCCGCAGTAACATAAGAGAGACCGAACCTTGCACCAAGCATCAGCATAGGCATATCTTCTCTGAGTGTTTCGGGATAGAATTCTTCAACACCGTCCTCGGGAATTATCCACTCAGCAATACGAATACAATGCTCATTTGATACAGGTACCTCAAATGCATTTACCATATCTGCTCTGTTGTCTATAAGAATTCGGGCAACCTCGTCACGGTCAAGTTCAAAATCAGAGGTACCATCAAAAACATCATCAATATACTCATCTATTTTCTCGGCTATATCCTCGCGAATGTCGGACTTTTCGATAAATCTCTCCATCTGGGATTCGGTTATATTTGTGCCGAATTCATCCTCCATAAAATCGCAGAGGGCATAGTAGAAATTATCTGATGTTGTATATTCGCCGCTGACGGGGATTTCCTTCATAACGGCGATAAGGTCAGCCTTATAGATAATCTTCTCGATATTATCCTCCTTGAGAGCACCGCGCACGCTGAAAATCAGCATAGGTGTCAGGGAGGTTACAATAAGAACAAGGCTGAGAATTACAACGATAACTGCCGATACTGCAGGATGCAACCACTTACGTTTTTTCTTAGGTTTTGCAGGAGCCGCTTTTTTGGGTGCGGGCTTTGACTGCTTCTGTGCAGGTGTCTTCGCTACAGGTGCAGGCTGTGGTGCCACCTTAACGGTAGGTTCATCATTTAGTCTGACGGTTTCTTCAGCACCCTTATCTGCCTTGAGAACTGCAAGCTCTGCCGCATCACAAGCAGGACAAAGTGAAAACTCTGCATCTAATCTGCTTCCGCATTTTTTACAGAAATTTGCCATAATCTATCTCTCCTCAATTTTCATATTATCTTACTCTGTAGCCGCATTCGGTACAGAATATAGCATCTTCTTCAAGCTTTGAGCCGCAGTTTTCGCAGAAAAGAGGAATGTCATCTTCAGCGTCATCCGCAGGGATAACCTCGGGGATAACTTCCTCCACCACGGGCTCTGCCTCGGGGATTACTTCGGGGGTAACTTCCTCCGCCACGGGCTCTGCCTCGGGGATAACCTCGGGGATAACTTCCTCCGCCACAGGCTCTGCCTCGGGGATTACTTCGGGGATAACCTCCTCCGCCACGGGCTCTGCCTCGGGGATGACCTCGGGGGTAACTTCCTCCACCACGGGCTCTGCCTCGGGGATTACTTCGGGGGTAACTTCCTCCACCACAGGCTCTGCCTCAGG
>JAFQNJ010000061.1 GCA_017395925.1 Ruminococcus sp.
CTTCTAAGGCTTCCAACGTTGGTCAGGTTGCACAGTTCGCAGCAGCAGGTAAGGCTATCAAGAAGAAGTCCCTGGCTGACATCGCAATGAGCTACGGCTACATCTACGTTGCACAGATCGCTATGGGTGCTGATATGAACCAGACCCTGAAGGCTATCAAGGAAGCAGAGAGCTACAACGGTCCTTCTCTCATCATCGGTTACGCTCCCTGTGAGATGCACTCCATCAAGGGCGGTATGGTTAACTGTCAGAAGGAGATGGCTCGTGCCGTTGAGTGCGGTTACTGGAACAACTTCCGTTTCGATCCCAGACTCAAGGCAGAGGGCAAGAATCCCTTCGTACTCGACAGCAAGGCTCCCGTTGCTGACTACAAGGAGTTCATCCTTTCCGAGGCTCGCTACAGCTCACTGACACGTTCCTTCCCCGAGAGAGCTGAGGAGCTCTTCGAGGCAGCTCAGGCTAACGCTCAGGCTCGCTATGAGGAACTGAAGAAGAGAGCAGAAGGCTGATTCTCTCAAACTTAATTAAAACGGATTAATCTCCGTCACACCGCCCCGATTTTTGTCGGGGCGGTTTTTTGTGCATAGATGAAGGTGCGTATACTTATATATCAACAAAGGCTTTTGCATAGAGCAGGACTTCCGGACTTCGTCCTTTTTGCCACAAAATAAGCTGTGAGGAGGACATTTGCTTGGCAAATACGGAAAAATGTTCCGCAGAAGGTTGATTTTTCGGTGGGGTGTTGATATACTGATAAGGTAATAAGGGAGTAGTCAGCACCGTTTTGGTGCGATGAAGTTCAACATCATGGATTTTATCCTGGCTTCATATTAAATGGCGAGACTTATCTGCAAGGCAGGTAAGCTCGCTTTTTTGTTTTTATGGAGTATTGACCTGCGTATTTAAACGGAAAGGAGTTAAGCTCTGATACATAACATTAATACATAACATAAGCATAAACAGTCAAGATATAAACAGGAGGAATGAACGTGACATTTCACAGTATGAGTATCGACGAGGTACTCGCAAAACTTTCCGCAAACAAGGACACCGGTCTTACAAAGGCACAGTGTGTGTCTCTTGCGGAAAAATACGGAGCAAACAAACTCCGTGAGAAAAAATCAAAGAGCCTTTTTATGAGGTTTGTAGACCAGTTCAAGGATGTAATGATTCTCATTCTCTTGGCGGCTGCGGCAGTATCCTTTGTCATTGCCTGCGTTGAGAGAAATCCCGGAGAATTCTTCGAGCCTGCGCTGATTCTCCTCATTGTTATCCTCAATGCCATTATGGGTGTTGTGCAGGAGAATAAGGCGGAGAAAGCTCTCTCAGCACTTAAAAATCTTTCTGCTCCCCACGCAAGAGTTATCCGCGACGGCGTGGAGACGGTAATTGATGCATCAGAGCTTGTTCCCGGCGATATAATTAAGCTGGAGGCAGGCGACTTTGTTCCTGCAGATGCAAGGCTTATCCATAGTGCAGGCCTCAAGTGTGAGGAATCAGCACTTACAGGTGAGTCCGTACCCTCCGAGAAGGATGCTTCTGCTGAGGTTAAAGCCGATGCTCCTCTTGGCGACCGCCACAATATGGTATATTCAGGTTGCAGTGTTACCTATGGTACCGCACTGGCTGTTGTTACTGCAACGGGTATGGATACCGAGATGGGTAAAATCGCAAATCTCCTTGAGGGAGAGGGGGAGACCCAGACACCTCTGCAGAAAAAGCTGGCACAGCTGGGCAAATATCTGGGTATACTTGCCCTTGTGGCCTGTGGTATTATTTTTGTAGTAGGTCTGCTTAATCAGATAGCTCCTCTGGATATATTTATGACAGCGGTATCCCTTGCAGTTTCTGCAATTCCCGAGGGACTTCCTGCCATTGTTACCATTGTCCTCTCTATCGGTGTGCAGAGAATGGTTAAGAAGAATGCTCTTATCCGCAGACTTCCTGCAGTAGAAACTCTGGGAAGTGCTTCCGTTATCTGCTCCGACAAGACAGGTACTCTCACCCAGAACAGAATGACCCTGACCAAAGCATGGGTTGACGGCAAAGAGGCAGAGCTTGTTTCCAATAACAATACCGAGGAAATCAAAAAGCTCCTGAAATACGGCACACTCTGCTGTGACGGCTCGGTGATTATTACCGACGAAAAAGAACAGCATATCGGCGACCCCACAGAGACAGCTATTGTCTATGCCGCATATAAAAACGGAATGACAAAGGAGGCACTCGCCGAGGAGTGCCCCAGACTTCAGGAGATTCCCTTCGACTCCGACAGAAAGCTGATGACTACCGTCTGTGATATTGACGGCAAGCTCACGGTTATTGTCAAGGGTGCTTTTGATATGATGGCGGAGCGTTGTGTAAAGGGCGACCTTGAAAAAGCAAAGAAACTCACCGAGGAAATGAGTGCGGACGCACTTAGAGTTCTGGCTGTGGGATATAAAGTTATCGACAATCTTCCCGAGGTGCCCACCTCCGAGGAACTGGAGTCAGACCTTACCTTCATGGGACTTGTGGGTATGATTGACCCTCCTCGTCCCGAGGCTAAAGAGGCTGTTAAGGTTTGCCGCAGAGCAGGCATCAAGCCTGTTATGATCACAGGTGACCACGTTGTCACCGCCACCGCTATTGCGAAGGAGCTTGGTATCTTCCTTGAGGGCGACCGTGCTATCACAGGCGCAGAGCTTGACAGAATGACAGATACAGAGCTTGACGAGGCGGTAGAAGGAATTTCTGTTTACGCACGAGTTTCCCCCGAAAACAAAATCCGTATAGTTAAGGCTTGGCAGAGAAAGGGTCAGGTTGTGTCCATGACCGGCGACGGTGTCAACGATGCTCCCGCTCTTAAAGCCGCTGACATCGGATGTGCAATGGGTATCACAGGTACAGACGTTGCCAAGGGTGCCGCTGATATGACTCTCACCGACGACAACTTTGCCACCATTGTTGATGCAGTCAGAGAGGGTCGAGGCATCTATGCCAATATCCGTAAGGTTGTAGGCTTCCTGCTGGGCACAAATATCGGTGAGGTTGTGCTGGTGTTCGTTTCTATGCTTCTGTGGCACCAGACACCCCTGCTTTCTATGCAGCTTCTCTGGATTAACCTTGTTACCGACTCGCTTCCCGCCATTGCCCTTGGTATGGAGCCTGTTGAAAGCGACGTAATGGACAGAAAGCCCAAGCCCAAGAACGAAGGAATCTTTGCTCACGGACTTGGTGTGAGAGTTATTCTTCAGGGCGTTATGTTTGCGATACTTGCCCTTATAGGCTTTGCTATCGGCGGCGGCTTCGACTTTGAAACATGGACTTTTGCAAATATTGCCGCCGGTCAGACTATGGCGTTTATGGTACTGGCGCTTTCACAGGTGCTTCAGGCATTCAATATGCGCTCCGACCGATCCCTCTTCAAGACAGGAATATTTACCAACAAGAAATTAAACGGTGCCGCACTTGTTTCAATTCTTCTGGTGCTGTTTGTACTCTTTACTCCCGGTGTGAGAGATGCTTTCGGTCTGGTAATTCTTGATCCCATGCACTATCTCATCGGACTTGGTCTTGTATTTGTTCCTACGGTTATTATGGAACTTTCAAAACTTCTTGGTCTTATCCGACACAAACAGTAATAAAAAAACAAATCCCCGATTTCAGGTCGGGGATTTGTCTTATGCGTTAATGTTTGTTTGCAAGCGGTATAAGTTTCTTGCCAAGGTGTGAGACAGGGATGTTGAGAAGAATATCCTTTGCAAGAGGAATTAAGAAAGCGGATATCATAAGGGCAGGAGAAAAATCGAAACCTTGGGATAAAAATGCGGTGACAAGTACAAGATAGATGCTTCCGATAACATCCACCAACAAAAGTCCGGGAAGAAGACAAAGGTAGATGCTTTTTGTGTCTGTGGGTGTTTTTTTTCGGGAGATAATTCCTGTCACATAGGCACAGGGCAGCAGTGCCAGAAGGTAGCCTGCAGTTGGCTGGGCAAAATAGTGAAGCCCTCCTCCTGCGGTGAATACGGGTAGTCCCAGAAACCCCGCCCCAAGATACAGGAGAACGGAGAGGGTTGCGAACTTTTCTTTCAGAAGAAAAGCGGACAAAAGGCAAATCTGGAGCTGAAAGGTCAGGGATACTACACCCAGAGGAATTCTGAGAAAAGCGGACACGGTAAGTAGCGCGGAAAACAGTGCA
Source organism: Ruminococcus sp. (assembly GCA_017395925.1). Taxonomy (GTDB): domain Bacteria; phylum Bacillota; class Clostridia; order Oscillospirales; family Acutalibacteraceae; genus Ruminococcoides. Next base: position 4,184 of record JAFQNJ010000061.1, read on the forward strand.
CAGAGTGTCAGACGGCGGATTTTCATATTGACTCTCCTCTCTCAGATGGTTACCCCAACATATTAGCACAAGAGCATACTAAAAACAACTTTATTTTATTGACGACAACCGTTAAAAGGAATATAATCAGAAAGTCAGCAGGAAGGTGAAGCAAATGGAACTCTCATTTGAATTTTATTTCAACAGCATACTTTTGGGGGCAGGCCTTGCTATGGATGCGTTTTCCGTATCCCTCGCAAACGGTCTCTCCGAGCCTTCGATGAAAATCCGCAAGATGAGCGGGATTTCGGGAGTTTTTGCTTTTTTTCAGGCGTTGATGCCAATGCTCGGTTGGATTTGTGTACATACTTTTTTACAGTGTTTCGGAATATTTGAGAAATTCATTCCCTATATTGCCTTTGGACTGCTCCTCTTTATCGGCGGCAAGATGATAATTGAGGGTATAAAGAATAAAGACGGCGAAGACGAAGAGCATAAGGGAGTTACCTTCGGAGCTCTGTTGATTCAGGGTGTAGCAACTTCCATTGATGCTCTGTCCGTAGGGTTTACCATTGCCGACTACGACCTGAAGGGTGCACTGATAGCTGCAGGAATTATTGCGGCGGTTACCTTTGTGCTGTGTTTTTTGGGTATCATACTGGGCAAAAATCTGGGCACAAGGCTACAGGGCAAGGCGAATATCCTTGGTGGTGCAATACTGGTGTTCATTGGTGCCGAGATACTTATCAAGAGTTTTTTTATATAAATTAATATTGCTACGATTCCTCCCTCCAAGGCACTGTGCTTTTGGAGGTTTTTTATTGCATGGCTTCAGGATAAATTATTGCCATAAAATCGAAAATAGTTGTGTTTTTACTTTAGTTGAGTAAAAAATTAGGCGTTTTTTATTGACAGATGTTGCTTAGGTCAATATAATTAAAAATCATAGATAAAGACATTGGATGTGCAAAAATTATCCAAAATAGTGGCGATTTATGCTTTCCGAACTTTATCTTTGTTATCTGCTTTTAGGAGGGCTTTTTATGACAATTACATCTGTTTCAAAGAGAGTTCTTTCGGTGGTTCTCTCTGCACTCATACTCCTGTCGGTTTTCTCCGCAGGTCTGGTGGTGTCGATTCAGAACGCCGAGGCTAAAGCGGGAGATGTGGTGGTAGGAAAAACTACCTTTAACTCAACTCTTTTTGACTATTACTATGATTCGGAAATGGTTGGCTCCGATATCCTTCAGGGTGTAGCTCAGTCCTATACCAACGAAGCATATCATATGCTCAACAATGCGGCATCCGATTACTATGAGCAAATGGGAGTAAAATACCCTGTTTATTTTGGAAATTTCTACAAACAGGATGTTAATGCTGTGTTTGATTATACACAGAAACCCGAGGAACTCTATAACTTCACATGGTCTGCGAACCTTTCCAACAGAACAAACTACAATGCAGTTGTTCAGGGTATCTATGCAGATACACTTGTTGACGGTGTTCCTGCACAGATGAGCGCAAGCGGTGAAGCAGTTAAGGTTCCTTTCTTTGACCCTGACTGGATTGTCAACACAACCGCACAGCAGGCTATGGTTGTCAACTTTTCGTATAACTACGGCGATACATATATGACAATGCCCTACACCGAGGGCGACTCTACAGGTGCAGATACATTCCGCCTCTTCGAGGTAATCGAGCCCGGCACAAACTATTACTTCTGTGAGCGCGGACTTGACTGCAATACCCTTGCGGACAATCTTTATGGCAAACCTGACAGCGACAAAATCGGTATTCACTTCATCTTTGAAACATGGGACGATATGCCTGACGCAATGAATGCAAATATCCTTACTCCTTCAGGCAATATGATGAAAGTTCCCATGAATCTGGATGCTCCGAACAGAACATACTGGGCAGTTCTTGACATTGACGAATACCCTGAACTTGCAGGTCCTGCAAAGAATATCCAGATGGGTGAAGTTTATGAAGGCCTCAACTTCCCCTTTGATGTTATTGATAACAACGGCATTGCATATTATCAGTTCTCAACCCGTAATTTCAATCACGATGTAAATAACAATATGCAGGATTCTGAGGGTAACCCTTCGGGAGTTACCACAAATCAGAATAACGTGTACTTCAACGGCACCGACTGGGCAGTACGCCCTGAGGGAGTCAAAGACTGGAATTTTGTTGACCAGTCCTCTGTCCCTGATGAGTGGTCCTATGACAACGATATGGGTGACGGATTCTTTCCCTTCAACAGCACCGACCCTGACTCAAGTGCAGAGGGTTCTGTCAATTACAAGGCAAAGCGCGACCTGAAATACGGCTACGCGGTAAAATACGAAATCCCCTTTACACTTTCATCCGACGGCTATGTTCTGGACGAAAGCGGCAACAAGGTACCTATGAGCTTTGAGTTTATGGGCGACGACGATTTGCTCGTATACATTGACGACGAGCTTGTACTGGATATGGGCGGTGCCCACAAAATGGCAAAGGGTAAAATCGACTTTTCCAAGGGTGTGGCAACAGTTACTACCGGTGCGGTTACCGATATCGATGCAAATATAAACTCCGCAGACCCCCTGAATTCCAAGGGTACCGTTACTGCAGGCTATACCGGCGGCGAGGTTTCTTCCTCCAAGGGTATCCTTGCCGATTTCAAGGCTGCAGGCAACATCTATAATCCCGCAGAAGTTCACACAATGACAATTTATTATGTTGAACGCGGTATGTTCAACGCAAATGCATTTATCCGCTTCAATATGCCTGTAACAACTTCTGTTACAGTAGAAAAAGAGGCAGAATACTCTAACCTTGAGGGTGAGGATCTTACAGATTTCAAGGATGACGAGTTTTACTTTGACTTTGAGCTTAAGACGATTAACGGAAGTCCTATCGAGGACTACACAACTTCTCTCTGGAATTCCATTAAAGTTTCTCTCAACGGAGAAGAGGCAAAGGTTATCAATGCACGATTTGCCCAGGGCAATACCTTTACCTTCTCTCTGAAAGCAGGAGATATCGTGGAGTTTTCCAATATTCCTTCCAACATCGGTTACACAATTTCCGAGCATCAATCGGATGAGTACAGCCTGAGAAGTATCAGATCAATCAACCTGTTCACAGACAACACAAAGGGCGAGCTTCTTAACGATACATTGGTAAATGCTGTTACCAGCGAGACAGAAACAATGAAGTACATCTTTATAAATTCTGCTAATCCGTTGCCCACAGAGCCACCCACCGAGGCACCTACAGAGGCACCCACTGAAGCTCCTACAGAAGCACCCACCGAGGCACCTACAGAAGCACCCACTGAGGCTCCCACAGAGGCTCCCACAGAGGCACCTACAGAGGCTCCCACTGAGGCACCCACAGAGGCTCCCACCGAGGCACCTACAGAGGCACCCACCGAGGCTCCCACAGAAGCTCCCACAGAGGCTCCCACAGAGGCACCTACAGAGGTTCCCACAGAGGCTCCCACAGAGGCTCCTACAGAGGCTCCCACAGAGGCTCCTACAGAGGCTCCCACAGAAGCTCCTGCCGAGGTTACAAATGCCACCGACACCCAGCCTAAAAAACCTGCAGATGCAGTAGAAACAGGCGGCGGTCTGGGTATGGTATTTGCTTTTGTATCAATATGTGCATCAGTCGCAATATGTGTTATCCTCAAAAAGAGACAGGATGCCGCAAAAGTAAAACAGTCCATAGATAAATAACAAACATTATTGAATGAGTCCGGCTTCACATCGGGCTCATTCTTTTTTGTATACGTAAAGCAGAAAGGGCAGAAATCAAACCCGCACGCAAAAAAAGAGAAGACCCGATATGTCGGGTCTTCTCCTTGTGTTATGTCTTAATGAAGTTGTAGGTGGGAATTTTCAGGAAAACAAATTCAGATTATCCATCAATAATCGTAATCGCTTACAAACGAAATGCCCGAGACGTTTTTAATGTCTTTTTTGAGGACGGAAAGAATCACACACTGATAGTTCATATCGGGAGTACAGTTTTCATGCCTTGAGACTGATCGTAAAATATCAAGGTGGTGATTAAATCTGTAGATGCCGTATATGTGCTGGGAGCAACAGCTTCCGCCGACAAATGCGGTGGAGATAATCAGCGCATTTTCCTCAAAGAAAGCGTCGTCGCATATATCGGTAAGGTCAGGAAGAGGATACCAATCGGATTCGCCGATGATTTCATAAATAGAAGCAATGTCCTCGGGTGAGTTTGCTATGTAGAAACTTCCGTCTTCATTGGGAGCATACTCAACGCGGCACTCGGCTATCAGGTCAAACTCGATATAGGTGGGTAAATCAATAATCTCGGGTTCGGTAGGGAGAGTTTCCTCGGGTTCGGAGGGGAGAGTTTCCTCGGGCTCGGAGGGGAGTGTTTCCTCAGGGTCGGAGGGGAGAGTTTCCTCGGGCTCGGAGGGGAGTGTTTCCTCGGGGTCGGAGGGGAGAATTTCTTCGGGATCGGTGGGTGTAGTGGGGAGCAAAGGCTCGTCGGGGGTCACCGGAGGCAGTATTTCCTCGGGGGTTGAGGGAAGAAGTCCTGCAAGTTTTTTCTGAATGGTGGTGGCATCCTTGACGGTGCATTTGCCGTCGCGGTCAAAGTCGGAAATTGCGCCGACGGGAGCATCCCTATACTCATCGAGCGAATCGTTTTCTATAGTGATAAGGCCTGCAAGTTGCTTCTGAATCACAGTTGCATCCAGTATGTTGAGTTCGTCGTCGCGGTTTACATCGCCCACCAGCTCTTTGGAGCTGATGTAGGGAAGCACGTTTTCGATTCCCTCAATGCCTTCCTCGAAAGCTTCGGCAATATCCATAACTCTGTCCTGACGGGGGAGATAAATGCCGTAGTCATAGCTGAAGGGTATTCCGGCTGATGTCTGCCTGATTATATAATCCTCACCCAGAGCATCGGCTACGGGAGAAGGAGTGAACATATCTGTGCAGAGTCTTACCAGAACGTAGTCGGGGTCAACATTGAAGTTTCCACCGTACTCGTAAAGCTCCTCGTATCCGAGAACTTCGCAGGAGTATGCAGTGCCGATGCCTGCGGCGTCAAGTACGTCTTCCTTCCAGAATTCTAACTTGGGAGCTTCGCCTGTGCCGTCGTTGAAGGTGACGTACTTAAAAGCACCTGATGCGAAGGAGATGGTGTATATATTGCCGTAGCCCTTAACATACTCATAGGTAGCAGGCACACCGGGGTAGGGGGCATTCTCGGTGGCACCGTACCAGTTTGGATAGTCATTGTAGGCATAGGCATAGACCTGCTCCCATCCGTCGGGATTTGTAAAACCGTGGGTTTCACTGCCCACAATATCCGGGTCGCCCGGAATGTAAAAGCCGTGTTGGCTCTCGGCACTTGCTCCGAAGGCAGAGATACCTGCTATCAGGGTAATGATAATTAAAAAAGATAGAAGTTTTTTCATTTTTGACACCTCTCTGTAAATAAATTTGATATTAACCTTCTGTCTCTAATACAAATGAGAAAGAGGATTTGTCACAAAGCTTTAAAAAATTTTAAATAAACTTTAAGTTGACGGTGAGGGTGTTTGATATTACAATATATTTAAAATATACACACTGATTTGAGAGGTGTCAATATGAAGAAGATTTTATCTATGCTTTTTGCTGTGCTCATACTCATCGGCTCTTGCGTTGCGGTGTCGGCAGAGGGCTCGGCACAGGGTGAGGTGACGGTGCTTTTTACCCACGATTTGCACTCTCATTTCCTGCCCTTTAAGGATGAAACAGGAGAAATCCACGGCGGCTATGCCAGAATAATGACAGCGATAAAGGAGCAGAAGGAAAAGTATCCCGATGCACTCCTTGTGGATGGCGGAGATTTTTCTATGGGTTCGCTTTTCCAGACAGGCTTCAAGACCTCTGCCCTTGAACTGCGTATAATGGGCAGGATGGGATATGATGCCACAACTCTCGGCAACCACGAGTTTGACTATCTCCCCGAGGGGTTGGCCGAAATGCTCAACTCTGCAAAGGCAAGCGGAGAATATACTCCCCAAATAGTGCTCTCAAACTACAAGCCTCTACCCGAGGAAAAGGAGCTTATAAAGGCACTTGAAAGTTACCCTGTCACAGACTATACCCTGGTGGAAAAAGGTGGCACCGTCTTTGCTCTTTTCGGCATATTCGGTGTGGACTCTGACGACTGCGCGCCCAACTCGGGAATGGAGCTTCTCTCCATTGCAGAAACCGCAGAGGCGACCGTTGAGAAGGCGGTAGCGGATGCAAAAGAGAAATTCGGCAAGGAGCCTGTAGTGGTGTGTCTTTCACATTCGGGTACCGAGGACGGCGAGGGCGAGGACTACGAGCTTGCAAAAGCCGTTGACGGCATTGACCTTATTATTTCGGGACATACACATACGTATCTGGAGGAGCCTCTGAAAGTAAATAACACATTTATCGTATCTGCGGATGATTACGGCAGATATCTTGGTGTTGCAAGATTTCGTGCGGGGGCAGAAAACGAGCTTCTGAGCTACGAGCTTGTTCCCATAGACGATAAGGTTGAAGACGATAAGGATATCGCGGATTTTGTTGAGAAATGCAAGAGCGAGATTAATGCTCAGTACCTCAGCGGTTACGGAGTGAGCTTTGATGAGGTGCTGGTGGAAAATCCATACAAATTTGAAACCGTAGGGGATGTATATGACACCCAGCACGAGTCGCCTCTGGGCAATCTCTACAGCGATGCCTACAAGAAGGCGGTGGAGGATGCCACAGGCGAGGCGGTAGACGTTGCGGTAACCGCCGCAGGCGTAATCCGTGCAAGTATACCTACGGGTAAGGTGACCGTTTCCGACGTGTTCGATGCCGCGTCTTTGGGAGTTGGTACCGAGGGCGAGCTTGTAAAGGTTTACGTTACGGGCAGCGACCTGAAGAATGCTCTGGAGGTGGATGCCTCCGTACAGCCGCTGATGGATAACGCGCAGCTCTTTATGTCGGGTGTGGAGTATTCCTTCAACACAAACCGAATGATATTCAACAAGGTGGACTACGCTATGCTCCGTCGTGCTGACGGAAGCCTTGAAGAAATAGAGGACGATAAACTCTACAGCGTTGTCACGGGAATGTATGTGGGTCAGATGCTGGGCACCGTTGAGAAGACCTCCTACGGACTTATTACGGTTGTGCCAAGAGATAAGGACGGAAATCCCCTTGAGGCAGATGAACTTGTGAGCTTCGTGGTGAAGGACAAGGACGGAAACGCTCTGAAAGAGTGGTATGCCATTTCAAAGTATCTTCAGGAAATGGGCGGAACCATGGATGAGTACTACACCAAAACCGACGGCAGAAAGGTAGTATATAGGAGCCTTTCCCCTGCGGATATGCTGAGAGGTGCCAACAAGTTTACATTCATTGCATTAGGCGCAATTCTTCTGGTGATTCTCATAATTGTTGCCGCGGTGGTAATAGTGGTCAGAATAGTTCGCAAAAGAAAGCTGAAGAAAAATAAATAAGGCGGCATAAAAACAGCACCGTACTCAGGATTATGAGTACGGTGCTGTTTATGTATGATTGTTTAATTCGCAAGGTTTATACGAATCCGCTGAGAATTCCTGCCACAACCTTCTGAATAACTGTTGCATCACGGACATTTACTTTGCCGTCGGTGTTGACGTCTGCATTCTTGAAGCTGAAGTCAGGATGATTCTTTGAGACGAGTTCTGCAGAGAATTTCTGCACCATAGTGGCATCTTTTATATTCACACCGCCATCCATATTGACATCACCCATAGTGCGTACATTCCACGCAAGAGAAGCAAGGTAACTGCGATTGTTTTCGGCGGTGTTTAGGGCGGCATAATAAAGATTCATTTCTTCTGTATCGGAGTAACTACTGAAGTTATAATCCCGACCCGGGATGTAATCAGCGGGGGGAGGTAAGGTAGGTTCGGTCCTTACGGGGTCGGTGGGTGCGGTGTCGGTATCTGTAGCATCAGTAGGCGGTGGTCCCATAGGCTCGGTAGGCTGAGTCTCTACAGGTTCGGTGGGAAGTGTCTCCGCGGGGGTGGTAGGTTTTGGTTCGGTAGGCTGCACCTCACCGGGTGTTGTGGGGTCATCTGTGGGAGGTTTAGGCTCTGTGGGGTCGGGATTCCCGGTTGAAGGCGGATAAGGTTCGTCGGGAGTTGTATTGTCTTCTGTGGGAGGAATTTCGGGAGTCGGTACCTCGAAAGCGGAATTTTTGAAAGCAGTAACCGCTATATCCATATAAGCCATGTCTCCGCCAATTAAGTGAACTGTCGTTAGAGAGAGGGTATCAGCAAAGGCGTAGCTTTTGATAGCCTGAAGAGTTGAGGGAAGGGAGAGCGTTTTAACACCGCTTCCGAAGAAGGCATAGTCATCTATTGTCTTAACACCTTCGGGCAGAGACACACTCTTGAGGGATGAGCAATGGGCAAATGCACCTTTGGGAATTTCCCTGACATAGGGAATGGTGATACTCTCAAGGTTCTCACAGGCATAGAACATATATTTTCCCAGAGCTTGGGTGGAACTGTTCATCATTACGGTATGAAGATTGCGGCAGTTTCGGAAAATGCCGTCACCCGGATTTTTTACTTTGCTGGGGAAGCGTACAATCTGAAGCGACTGGCAACCCGCAAAAGCTTCGGTTTTTACGGTGCGCAATGTATCGGGCATATACACATACACCACATCGGTACCCGTAAAGGCTAGGGACTCAATAGTGCTGATGGGATAGTTGCCGATGTAGGAGGGGATGTTGACGTGGGTCTCGGTGCCGATGTAGCAATGAATTGATATGGTTTCGTTTGGAAGAATCTCATAGATATAGTTTTCGTCACAATAATAGACAGGTGTGCTCTCGGTGGCAGACGTAAAGAACAGATTGCTCGAGAGCAGTAACGTTAAAGCCATAACTGCAGATATTGCAGATTTCATAAATTTCCTCATTTTAATTTCCCCGCTTTTTTCACTTTATTTCGGTCATTGCCGAAACAGTATATATGTCATCTATAATGGTAAGGGTTCCGTCTGAAACCTCAAAAACACACCAGACGTTACCGCTTTCGGCATCGGATACGCTGTATTCGCCGATGAGCTTATCTCCCTGATAGAGGGTGACGGTGGCACCTGCATTTGCAAAGGTGAAGTCTGCCTCTTCCTTAAGGGATGAGTAGGATCCTACAGAGAAGCGGAAGTAGCCGTTTCCGTTTGAATTGAAGGTAATGGTCTCGGGACCGTCGCCGTTTTCGCTGTCTGTGTCAAGGGTGGCGATAACAGTACCTTCCTCGTTGGTGAAGTCACTGTTGAAGTAGTAGAGCTGTTCGGCCTTTCCCTTATATTCTCTGGTGAGAATGGCATCAAGGTCACAGCTCTTTTCCCAAGTGAGGACTGCACGGTAGGTATCCTCCGTCATAACGGGGCTGATGTAGAAATTACCTGCCTGAGCCTCGACAGTGAGGGGAATGTACCCGTCAGAGGATATCTCGGCACTTACAGCCGTGTCCTTAGGAAGTGTGGCGGTAGCGGTGCCGTTTTCATCGGTTACCGCGGTGAGGGGGTCGCCTTTTTTATCAGCGAGGAGGTTGCCGTCCTTGTCGCGGAAGACTATTCTGGCACCTTTTATGCAACTGAGATTGGTGGCGGAGTAAACTTTGATATGAAGTTCCTCTTTTTCGAGGAAAATTCCCCGCATCGCGAAAAATGCACCAAATCCCAGCAAAATTACAAGAGAAGCGGCGACTATAGCGGGAATAAAGGACCTTATATTCCACGTGTTTTTTCCGCCAGTTTCTGAGGAGCGTGTTTTTTCGCTTTCTATCAGTGCGGAGATGAGGCTCTCTTTGTAGCCTTCGGGAAGTGCCACTGCGTCTACGGACTTTTTGTATTCAGTTGCAAAGCGTGTGTCGTTCATCCGAAATCATCTCCTAACATTTTTTTGAGAAGTCCCCGTCCTCTTTGCAGACGGGAGGTCACCGCTGACTCGGTGAGACCTATAATTCTGGCGATTTCCTTGGCGGAGTAGCCCTCGTAGTAATAAAGGTGTATTGCGGTTCGGTATTTTTCGGGGAGAGAGTTCACCGCATCGACGAGGGTGGAATGTTCGTCGCAGACAGAGAGATTTTCGTCAAGCTCATCGCGGTTTTTCCTGTAATAGGAGGCGAGATGGTTTTTGCAAATGTTAATAGTAATCCTAATAAGCCACGCCTTTTCGTGTTCCGTACTGAGAAATTCGGGAGCCTTGGTCATATATTTTACGAAGGCATCCTGCACCATATCCTGCGCATCCTCCATATTGCGTGTATATGTGTAGGCAATGCGCATCAGACTGTCGCCGTATTTGCGGACAGCCGCCTCAGTTTTATTTATATTTGCAGACAACATCTCACCTCCCTCGCAAATAATACAAATGATGCGGACAAAATGTCTCAAAGTAATAAATTAAATTTTAATTTGTGTATTTAATTATAGCAGAATAGGTGAAAATTCACAATATAAACCGCTTACTTCACAAATCGGACCGAATACTTTGAAATCCTTGCAAAAAATTACACCTGATGATAAGATACAGGCAAAGGAGAGATAACATGAAATGCAGTATAATCATTGACAAAAACAAAGATGAAGAAGTCCTGATTTACTCCCGCGAAAACTCACCGACTGTAAGGAGAATAAAAGAGTTTGCAGAGAGTGCGGATACGGAGCTCAAAGGGTATGATGACGGCGAAATAGTAAAGCTTGCACTTCCCGATGTGTTCTGTTTTATCGTAGAGGACAACAAGATCTATGCGATTTGCGAAAAAAAGCGGTATCGGTTGAAGCAGAGGATGTATCAGCTTACGGAAATGCTGCCTGAAAGCTTTGTGAAGGTTAATCAGTCCTGCATAGTAAACGTTGAAAAAATCAGCCGCTTTGAGGCGACATTGGGGGCATCGCTCAACGTCATCCTCAAAAACGGCTACAAGGACTATGTTTCAAGACGATGCATGAAAGATGTAAAGGAGAGGTTATCATTATGAAAAAGTATGTAATTGAATTTCTTAAAAGAGGTATGGCTTTTGCAGGTTTCGGCCCTGTAGTGGCAGGTGTGGTTTATCTGGTGCTGTCTTATTCCATCGAGGATTTTACCTTAAGCGGTCTCCAGGTCTTTGTGGCAATTATTTCCACCTACTTACTTGCCTTTATTCAGGCAGGCGCCAGTATCTTTAATCAGATAGAAAGTTTTTCTGTCCCAAAGAGTATGGCGTGTCACCTGTCATTTATCTATGTGGCTTATGTGGGTTGCTACCTTTTAAACAGCTGGATTCCCTTCAACTGGTTGGCAATACTCATTTTTACAGGAATTTTCCTTGTGACATATCTGGTGATTTGGTTTGTGGTGTATTTCTCGGTGAAAGCCACCAGTAAAAATTTCAACAAAGGACTTATCTGACGGTAAGTTCCGTGAGCCTTTCGCTTGTGCGGAGGGCTTTTTTTATTTTTAATATTGTGCGACTGGGTTTGTGGGAGTATAATTAATATGTACGAAATCTTTCGCAGACTGAAAGGAGATTTATTATGATATTTGATTTTACCTACTATAACCCCACAAAGATTTACTTCGGCAGAAATGCCATGAGCAATCTGGAGGGCGAGCTTCTTGGTTACGGAAATAAGGTGCTTCTTGTTTACGGCAAGGGTGCTATCAAGAAAATCGGTCTCTATGACGAGGTGATAAAAGCCCTCGAAAACACAGGCAAAGAGGTATTTGAGCTGGAGGGCATCAAGTCGAATCCCACTCTCAGCAGTATGCTCCGCGGTGCAGAGATGGTGCGTGAGCACGACATCGACCTTATTCTTGCTGTGGGCGGCGGTTCGGTTATCGACTGTGCCAAGGGAATTTCCGTAAGTGCCTACTGTGAGGGTGACCCGTGGAAAAAGTACTGGGAGGATTTTGAGGCTGTAAGCAACAGAATTGTGCCCGTTGCATCCATACTCACTATGACAGGTACAGCCTCGGAGATGAACGCAGGCTCGGTAATCACCAATGAAGAAAAGATGATTAAGGGCGGCAGAGTGTTCACTCCCGATGTTAATCCCAGATTTTCCATAATGAATCCCGAGTTTACATTCTCTGTGCCCAAAATCCAGATGGTCAGTGGTGTGTTTGATATTTTTTCTCATCTTTGTGAGCAGTATTTCTCGGGAGATGACGACAACACCACCGATTATGTTATTGAAGGCGTGATGAAATCCCTGATTTCAAGCGCATACAAGGCAGTTGAAAATCCCGAGGACTACGAGGCGCGAAGCAATATTATGTGGTGTGCCACTCTGGGACTTAACAAGATTACAGGCTGTAGCAAGGAGCAGGACTGGGAGGTTCACGCCATTGAGCATCAGGTTGGTGCCTATACCGACTGTCCCCACGGGGTAGGTCTTTCCATTGTTTCCATTCCCTACTACAAACATATTTATAAGTACGGCCTTCCCAAGTTTGTCCGCTTTGCAAAGAATGTCTGGGGCGTTTGTGCAGAGGGCAAGACCGATGACGAGATTGCTCTGGAGGGAATAGAGAAGCTCCGCGAGTTTTCCGCCCATATGGGAATCCCCCAGACACTCCGCGAGGTGGGTGCCACCGAGGAGATGCTGCCCCTTATGGCAAATTCCACCAAAGAGGGCGGCGGATACAAGAAGATAGACCGCGACGAAATTCTCGAAATTCTCCGCGAGTGTTACTGATAGGTTTTCGCTTTGAGTAAGAAGGTTGGTTGTGGTATGTTCAGAGAGCTTACAAGAAAAGACAAGGAGCTTTCAGAGAAGGAGTGCATAGAACTTCTTATAAAAGAAAAGCGGGGCGTGTTGTCGGTATTGGGAGATGAGGGCTATCCTTACGGAATGCCGATGAATCATTATTACTCGGAAGAAGACGTCAAGCTGTATTTTCACAGCGGCATGGGCGGTCATCGTGAGGATGCTCTCGTAAAGAACAGCAAGGTTTCGTATTGTGTCTTTGACAAAGGGGAGAAACCTGACGGTGAGTGGGCATACACGGTGAAGAGCGTGGTGATTTTCGGCGAAATGGAGATATGTCGTGACAGAGAAAAGATAGAAAAAATCTGCACACAGCTCAGCCGCAAATTCACCTCGGATGAGGAGTATATCAAAGAGGAGATAGAGCTTTATGCCCACGAGACCCAGCTTCTGGTGCTGACACCACTCAATATATGCGGCAAAAAGGTAAAGGAAGCCTGATGCTGACAGATAAAACTGTCGGATAATAAAGAAATTTCATACAAAAAGCCGCCTCTTTCCGAGGCGGCTTTTGGTTTGCTTTTTACGATGATTGCTGATATCAGAGGTCAGCTTTCCACAGACCGTGGAGATTGCAGTATGCGTAGACTGCAACGGGCTTTTCGTCGGCGAGTGCAAAGGTAACAACAGGGTCTTTGCCAACTTCCAGATTCTTTCTCTGACCGCCCTTGTCAGTCTCGAGATATACCCAGAGAATGCTGTGCTCCTCAATCATGGGGTGGAGTACAGAGCCCACAGTTACCTTAACGGTGTTGCCCTCAATCTCTGCTACGGGGATGTGCTTCTCAAGGCTTGCCTCTACGGTGCCGGGGATAAGCTCGGTCATGTTCTGTCCGCAGCACTTAACAGGTACTCCTGCGGAGTGAATCATGCCGATGATGTTGCCGCAATGCTCGCAAATGTAAAATCTTGTTTTGTTCATAAAATTACCTCCATAAATATATTGTACGCTTATATGGCGTGATTATTTAATTTCCTCAAAATCGGATGCGCCGTGCTTGCACAGAGGACAGATGAAGTCCTCGGGGAGAGTTTCTCCCTCGTAGACATAGCCGCAGATTTTGCAGACATAGCCTTTTTTGCCCTCTGTCTCAGGCTTGGGCTTCACGTTTTCGTGATAGTAGGAGTAGGTCATGGTCTCTTTGTCGGAGAGGACTCTTGCCTCGGTGATTTCACAGATGAACATACCGTGAGTGTCAAGGTCCACGTACTGCTCGACCTTCAGCGACATAAAGGAGTTGATGTATCTGGGCAGGAAAATAAGGCCGTTGTCGGAACGCAGAGGTTCACAGTCAGCGAATTTGTCAGTATTTCGTCCGCTTTTGAAGCCGAACTGCTCAAATACAGCGAAGGGAGCATCGGTGGTGAGGCAGTTTACGTTCATTATGCCTGTCTGTTTGATAACGTGATGAGAATAGTTCTCTTTGTTTATGGTGACGGCAATTCTGTTGGGTACATTGGTAATCTGGGTAACGGTATTGACAATAAGGCCGTTGTCCTTTTTACCGTCGTTTGTGGTGACAACATATAGTCCGTAGCCGATTTTGAAAAGGGCACTGAGGTCGTTCTTGTCGGCAGTGTCGCTCTGCTGTGCCAGATACTCACGGCAAAGCTCATTTGCAAGATTCTCAAGCTCAGCGGAGCTGTCTTCATTTAAAGCACTGCGGATGCTGACGCTATGCTCGGCATAGGTGAGGTTCTTGCTCTTTGCGAGCATCTCCTTCATAACCTTGTTTGCCATAGGAGCCCAGCTTCCGTTTTCAATAAAAGCAACTGTGCGGTTCTGATAGTTTCTCTCGGTGAGGTGGTTGATGAACTCTCTCATAAAGGGGAAGATTTCAGAGTTGTATGTGGTGGTGGCAAGTATGAGCTTGCTGTATCTGAAAGCATCCTCCACAGCCTCTGCCATATCACATCTGGCAAGGTCGTTTACCACAACCTTGGGGCAACCCTTTGCCTTGAGGGACTGTGCCAGCTTCTGAACAGCCTTCTTTGTGTTGCCGTAGACAGAGGTGTAGGCGATAACAATGCCTTCCTCCTCTGCCTGATAAGAGGACCAGATATTGTAGAGGTTCAGGTAGTAGCCAAGATTTTCTGTAAGAACGGGACCGTGAAGAGGACAGATGATTTCGATATCAAGAGTGGCGGCTTTTTTCAGGAGATTCTGCACCTGTGCGCCATATTTGCCCACGATGCCGATGTAGTAGCGTCTTGCCTCGCAAGCCCAGTCTTCTTCTACGTCAAGTGCTCCGAATTTGCCGAAACCGTCAGCGGAGAAGAGTACCTTGTCGGTGCTGTCATAGGTGACAATGACCTCGGGCCAATGCACCATAGGTGCTGTGACAAAGGTGAGGGTGTGACTGCCAAGGGAGAGGGTGTCTCCCTCGTCTACAACAAGGCGGTTATCCTCAAACTCGGTGCCAAAGAAATTCTTCATCATAGTGAATGCCTTCTGTGAGGAAACGATGGTTGCCTCAGGGTAGGCCTTCAGGAAATTTACAATATTTGCGGAGTGGTCAGGCTCCATATGCTGAATGATAAGATAGGAAGGCTTTCTGCCACAAAGGGCGTTTTCCAGATTATCCAGCCACTCGTGGGTGAAGTTTGCGTCAACAGTATCCATTACGGCGATTTTCTCGTCAATAATTGCATAGGAATTGTAAGCCATGCCGTTGGGGACAATGTACTGTCCTTCAAAAAGGTCAACCTTGTGGTCGTTGACGCCGATGTATTTTATATCTTTTGTTATATTCATATCAAACACCTCTTGATTCTAATGATAATACTATTATACCACTTTTTAGAAAAATTCAATATAGTTTTAGTTTAATTTTCAAGAATTTTTCCGTCGGTTGTTATGGTTATTACCTGCCAGGGGATAAATTTTCCGCTTGCCTTTAGTGCCTCTTTTGCGGCGTGTTCAATTCCACCGCAGCAGGGGACTTCCATTCTCACAACACGGAGACTCTTTATGTTATTGCTTCTGATGATTTCCGTAAGTTTTGCGGTGTAGTCTACGCTGTCAAGCTTGGGACAGCCGATGAGAGTGATGTGATTTCTCATAAATTCACGATGAAAGTTTCCGTAGGCAAAAGCGCTGCAGTCTGCGGCGATGAGGAGATTTGCACCGTCAAAGTAGGGGGCATTTACGGGTACAAGTTTAATCTGGCAGGGCCACTGAATAAGCTCGCTGGGAATGCTCTCTGACATCAAGGGAGAAGATTTTCTCTCGAAGGTTTTCATATTGGTGCCGGGGCACCCGCAGGGCAGGGGCTTTGAGTCCTTTTTCGCCTTTGCTTTGAGAACAGCTTCTTCGTTATAGGCGGGAGCTTCTCTTTCCTCAAAAGCTATGGCACCTGTGGGGCATACGGGGAGGCAGTCTCCCAGACCGTCACAGTAATCCTCTCTGATAAGTCTTGCCTTGCCCTCGTGGATTTCAATGGCTCCTTCGTGGCAGGCGGTGGCACACAGTCCGCATCCGTCGCATTTTGATTCATCTATCTTAATAACTTTTCTTAACATTTTCGTTGCCTCCTTGATTTTGTGGTTTAAGTGTACTATAATGTCAGAGGAATTGTATGTTGAAATTTCAACAAAAGGTCGTTTTTATGGAAAAATATCTTGAAACACTTAAAATGTGTCCTCTTTTCTACGGAATAGGGGACGAGGATTTGCTTAGGATGCTCACTTGCCTTGGCGCAAAGACGGAAACTTTCGACAAAAAATATACGGTGGTTGCCGAGGGTAACTCTGCAAGGCACATCGGGATAATGCTCTCGGGGTCGGTGTCGGTGACACAGATGGACTATGACGGCAACCGCAGTATTGTGGGCAACGTGGTGCCGCCCGAGGTGTTTATGGAGGCTTTTGCCTGTGCCGAGGTGAGGAAGGTACCCCTCTCGGTGGTGGCAAACGAGGAGAGCGAGATAATGTTTATTGACTGCTCACATATCCTGCACACCTGCCACAACAATTGCGGCTTTCATCAGCAACTGATTTTTAATCTTATGAAAAACCTTGCCGCCAAGAACATTGAACTGCACCGCAAGGCAGAGATAACCTCAAAGCGTACCACCAGAGAGAAGCTTATGGCGTATCTCAATATGTGTGCAAAGAAATCGGGCTCGAGGGTCTTCGAAATCCCCTTTGACCGACAGGAGCTTGCGGACTATCTTCAGGTGGAGCGAAGCGGACTTTCGGCGGAAATCAGCAAGCTCCGTCGTGAAGGAATTCTCCAAAGTGAAAGAAACCGTTTTGAACTTTTATAATTCAGAAGCAGAATCAATATGAGGTGATAGAATGTCAAAAGGAAAGAATATTGTGCTGATTGCCCTTATAGCCTTGCTTGCGTTTACGGCAGGTACATTTACAGGAATTGGAATCAAGTCAATTCCGCCGAAATCCCCTGAGAGCGGCACAGAGACAACTGCACCCACAGAAAGCGTGCCCGAAGCATCGGTGCCCCAGTATGTTCCCACCGAGGATCTGATAGATATGAGAATCGGCGAGATGAGCCTTACGGAAAAAGTGGCACAGATGATGATGGTCAGCTGTCACAACAATGTTGATATATCCGATGCGGCAAGCTTCGGCGTGGGCGGTATATGCTTCTATGCTTTTTCCTTTGAGGGCAAGGATGCCCAGGAGGTCAAGGATATGATAGCCGCATATCAGAACACCGCTCCTCTGCCAATGCTTGTTTCTACCGACGAGGAGGGCGGCTCCGTCAACAGAGTCAGCCTCAATAAAAATCTTCGTGCGGTACCCTTCTGGTCTCCCTCTGATCTCTTTAAAGAGGGGGGAATGGACCTTATTATCAGTGATACCGAGGAGAAGGCAGACCTGCTGCTTTCTCTGGGAATTAATGTAAACCTTGCCCCTGTGTGCGATGTGCCCGAGAGCGAGGATAACTACATCTATAACAGATGCTTCAGCACCGACTATGACGAAACCGCCGACTATGTCTCAAATGTTGTTTCTGTGATGGAGGAGAAGAAGATAGGCTCTACTCTCAAGCACTTTCCCGGCTATGGTGCAAGCATTGATACCCATCAGTTCGTTTCTTATGATTACAGAGACTTCTCCGCTTTTGAAAACGGGGACCTGAAGCCCTTTATCGCAGGTATCGAAAAAGGTGCCGACTGCGTTATGGTGAGCCACAACATTGTCACCTGTCTTGACAGCTCAATGCCCTCGTCCCTCTCAAAGCCTGTCCACGACCTGTTGAGAGATGACTTGGGGTTTGAGGGCGTCATTATGACGGATGACCTGACAATGCAGGGAATTACTAACTTTACAGACGGCGAGACCGCCGTGGTAGCCGCCGTTATGGCGGGCAACGATATGCTTGCCTGCGAGGACTACAGAGGTGCCGCCGAGTCTGTTATCGAGGCAGTTGAGGCGGGCAAAATCTCCGAGGAAAGAATTGATGAATCCGTGAGGAGAATTCTTCTTTGGAAAGCGGAACTTGGAATTCTTCAGTAAAATTCAAATAGCATAAGCCTTCGTTTGCATAAGGTTGGATGATTTTGGGGATACTCCCAATAACCTTATGAAACGGAGGCTTTTTATGTGTACGGCAATTTCCTTAAGGGCAGAGGATTTTTACTTTGGCAGAACCCTTGACTATGACTGTATGTTTCAAAGCGAGGTGGTGGTGATGCCACGAAATTACCCCTTGAGATTCAGGTTTCTTGGGGAGATGTCCCACCACTACGCTCTCTGCGGTATGGCGTATATACGGGACGGTTTTCCGCTTTTTTATGACGGAATGAACGAAAAGGGGCTTGCGGTGGCGGCACTCAGTTTCGGTGAAGATATAGTTTATTCCGAGGAAGGCAGTGGCTCCGCAAATATGGCTTCCTTCGAGGTTATCCCATATATTCTGGCGGCGTGCAAAAGTGCACGCGAGGCAAAGGAGTGGCTTAAATCTGCGGTGATAACCGATACACCCTTTGACTCGGAGCTTCCGCCGTCGCCTCTGCACTGGATTTTTGCTGACGGAAGGGAATGTTTTGTGGCGGAATACTCCAAAGAGGGAATGAATATTTATGACAACTGCTTTGGGATTCTCACCAATGCTCCTGCCTTTCCTTTTCAGAAGGAAAACCTCAATGATTATATAGGGGTAACAGCCGAGGTGGCGGAGAACAGATTTTGCACGGACCTGCCTCTTCAGAGATACAGCAGAGGCATGGGAGGCATCGGGCTTCCGGGTGACTTTTCGTCGCGCTCGAGATTTGTAAGAGGTGCGTTTCTCAAATTCAATTCCTGCCCTGAGGGGGATGACAGAGTGGGGGAGGTTTTCTCTCTGCTTTCGGGAGTGAGTATTCCAAAGGGGGCTGTGGTGCTTGAGGAGAAGCGGTACCACAGGACCCTCTATACTTCCTGTATGAATGTAAGCCGTGGAGAGTATTTCTATACCACCTGTACCAACAGAAGAATTAATTGTGTGAGAATGATGGAAGAGGACCTCCCTGCCGAGAAACTCTCCCTGTTTCCTCTGGAACTTACACAAAGTATAAATTATCAGAACTAAAAAAACAGAGACCTTGAGGCATACTTCGTAAGTAATGCGCGCAAGGTCTCTGCTTTTGTACGGGTTAGGCTATATTGTGAAGCTGTCGCCGCTTCTGATATAGTGCAGGTTTTTCATATATTGTGACATAAATTCAAACTGCTCTTCTCCTGTGCAGTGGCAGGTATAGAAATCCGTTTGGAAGCTGTCAAGATATTCTGCCGCTGACTTAAGGTCGTCGTCCAAAGGATACTTTGACAGATGAAAGCCGCCTATCAGTACATCGGGCTTGAATGCGGCGGCAATGTTCATAATGCCGCGATGAGAGCATCCGCTAAAAAGAACCCGCCTGCCCTTTTCTTCTATCAGAAGATACTGTTCGTGAAGGAAGGTGTCAGGGACGAATACACCCTTTGACTTCTTGTTGAGTCCGCCACTGTTTATAGCAAAGGGTGTGGGGGCATCCTCGGCACGATAAAGGGTGATGTGAGGACTTATATGGTGCACCATATCCGTAAGAATAAATCGGGGATTGCCGCAAAGAGATGTTTCCATTCCGATATATTTTTCGGTGCCGTTGTAATATTCGCCGAAAGCCAAGGGGTTTAAGTAGACAGGTGCTTCGGTATTTTCTTTAAGGAATTTCCCGATTCCCCCCGTATGGTCGTAGTGACCGTGGGAGATTACTGCAAAATCCACTGAATCAAGGGAGATCCCCAGCTTCCGGGCATTTTCAAAAAAGCGGTCGGACTGGCCTGTGTCAAAGAGGATGGATTTGTCCCCGGTTTCCACAAGCAGGGAGAGTCCGTGTTCCGCGCCGATGTGGGGCGAGGAGGATGTGTTTTCTGTGAGTACGGTGATTTTCATACTGTTACCTCCGGGATTATGTATATAATTATAGTTGTTTGTCGGGATTTTTCAAGATGTGCAGGATTTGTCTATTGATAAAAACGCGGCTGTGTGTATAATTGAAATAGATTTATCATTACGAGGTTTTTGTATTTATGAGAAAACTTTCCATATTTCATCTTGCGTGGCCGATATTCATAGAGACAGCGTTATTTATGTTTCTGGGTTTTGTGGATGTTTTTGTGCTCAGCAGCTACGACGACCTTGCCGCATCTTCCGTTAATGTGGCTAATCAGGCTGTTTCTATCACAACCGTTGTGTTCACGGTTATTTCCACAGCAAGTGCGGTTATGATATCCCAATATCTGGGTGCAAAGAAAAAAGAGGCGGCCTCTCGGGTGGCGGCACTGTCCATAGTTGCACACCTTATCTTCGGAGTGTTGATAAGTCTTCTGTTTGTGTTATTCTCGAGAGAGATACTCTCTTTTATCGGAGCGGAAGACAAGGTGCTGGACTTTTCCTCCCAGTATCTTTCTATTGTAGGCGGATTTATTTTTATGCAAGCTTTGCTGAGTTCCGTTTCCGTAATTATCCGCAACCACGGAATGACTAAGGTTTCTATGTTTGTTACCGTGGGAATGAATGTTTTTAACACCGTTTTTGATATAATTCTTGTCAAAGGATATCTGGGATTTCCCCAGATGGGCGTAAAAGGTGTGGCAATTGCCACAACACTCAGCCGTGTCTTGGGTGTGGCGGTGCTTCTTGCGGTGCTTTTCACTAAAGTGGAAAAGCTCTCTATCTTCAGGCTTCTTCTGCCTTTCCCCAAGGAAGATGTCAAGAACGTGGCACGAATCGGTGTGCCTGCGGCAATGGAGACTTTCCTTTACAACATTTCTCAGGTTGTTATTACTTCCATTGTGTTCAACTGTCTCACCGATACCGAGCTTGTGACGAAAACCTATGTTCAGAATATTACAATGATATTCTATATTTTTGCAGTTTCCATCGGACAGGCATCCCAGATCCTCACAGGGCATCTTGTGGGTGCAGGTAAGTTTGACGAGGCAAAGCGAAGAATCCTCACCTCTTACGGCACGGCTCTGGGGATTACTCTTTTAGTGTGCCTTATAGGGGTTTTGTTCAGGCACCAACTGGTGGACGTGTTTACAGACGACAAAGCGGTTATTGCACTGGGTGCCAATATTCTGATAATTAATGTTATGCTTGAGATGGGGCGCACCACGAATCTTGTCATAATAGCAAGCCTTCGCGGTGCGGGAGATGTGTTCTATCCCACTCTCTGCGCAATATTTTCTATGATTATAATCAGCACTCTGGGGTCATATTTATTTGCTGTAGTGCTGGATATGGGCGTTTACGGTCTATGGATTGCCAATGCCTTGGATGAATGTGTCAGGGGCGTGTTGATGCTTCTGAGGTTTAAAAGCGGCAAATGGAAAGAGAAAGCTCTCAAAGGCGTAACTGACGGAGGTGTTATTGATGAGTGAAAAAATAGAGAAGCCTGATAAGGCATATATAAAAGCACTTATAAAAAGGGCGCAGGACACAGATTTGATTCTCAGGACAATTCCGGATTCCCTGAGGGGTGATACTGCCAATCTTCGCAAAGCGGCAGACAATTTCTACAATCGCCGTGTTATGGCAGAACTTGAGAAGATGGATGTGGACATCCTGGCTCAAGGCAAACAGGGAATACGCGTGGCAACACTCAGGAGTGCAGGATATAACAATATCAAGGAGCTTTCGTCGCTCTCTGTTCTTGAGATAGAGAGAATCGACGGTATAGGGGAGCAGAGTGCAAAGAGAATCGCAGATACGGTCCGTCAGATTCTGGAAAATACCAAAGCGAAGCTATCTCTTCGTATAAATCCCGACTCACCTCGTAAAGAGGACGAGTTACTGGTGCGGGCACTCTATACCCTTATAAGGCACAAAGAACTTATTCCTGAAGCACAGGATATTTATAAAGCACAGCACAAGCCCTTGAGGACGGAGGTTTCTCTTGCAGAAAAAGCCTCGGGACTTTCCTGGCTTTTTGCCTCAAAATCAAGTAAGGAGCAGATAGCCTCCGCCTGCGGGAGCCTTCAAAGTCGTGTGGAGGAAATTTGCGGCAACGGCGGTGTTGTGGCGGCTTTTCAGCGAATCAATTCGGCGGATATTACCGAATGTCTGGCGGATTTCAGGGAGAATTCTCCGCTTTACTATGCCACTCTGGAGGAGTACTGCAAACACCTCAACACCAAGGAGCAGGAGAGCACAGGCCTCTCGGAGCAGCTCACAAGAGAGATTGAGTCTCACCCCATTGACCTTAAATATATGAAGGCTACTTTGAGAAGTTATCAGACCTTCGGTGTGAAATATGCGGTGCATCAGAAGCGCACACTGCTTGGCGACGAGATGGGTCTGGGCAAAACTATTCAGGCTATAGCCGCAATGGCAGCACTTAAAGCGGAGGGTAAACATCATTTTATGGTGGTGTGTCCTGCAAGCGTGCTGATTAACTGGCAGAGGGAGATTGAAAAGCACTCCACCTTATCGGTTACCAAGGTTCACGGCGGTGACGAGATATCCCTCAGACATTGGAGAGAAAACGGCGACGTAGCCGTAACTACATACGAATCCATAAGCAGATTTGAACTGCCCGAAAAGTTCACTTTCGATATGCTGGTGGTGGATGAGGCACATTACGTCAAGAATCCCGAAGCACAGCGTACGCAAGCAATGCAGAAACTCCTCAAAAAAACCGATGGGGTACTCTATATGTCGGGTACACCCCTTGTAAACCGAGTTGATGAGATGTGTTTCCTCATAAGCTGCCTGCAGCCCCAGCTTATGGAGAGGGTAGAGGCGGTGAAGAATGTCTCCACCGCAGAGCAGTTCAGGCAGGAAATTGCCCCCGTATACCTGAGGAGAGTCCGCAAGGACGTTCTGAAGGAGCTTCCTGACCTTATTGAGAAAGCACAGTGGTGCGAGCTCGGTGCCGCTGAAAAGCAGGTTTACAGCGAAGCTGTTATGAGCTCAAACCTTATGGCAATTCGTCAGGTTTCCTGGCAGATGCCGAATCTCAAGGATTCCTCCAAGGCACAGCGACTTCTTCAGATTTGCGACAGCGCAAAGGAAGAGGGCAGAAAAATCATCGTGTTCTCCTTTTTCCGCAACACCCTCAACAAGGTTGTGGAGCTTTTGGGAGACAGGTGTACACCTATCATATCAGGAGATATCTCTCCCGATAAGCGACAGGAAATCGTGGATGAATTCAACCGCGCCCCCGAGGGTGCTGTGCTTGTGAGTCAGGTGCAGGCAGGTGGAACGGGTCTCAATATTCAGGCAGCAAGCGTGGTGGTGTTCTGTGAACCCCAGCTTACGCCTGCTATCGAAAATCAGGCGGTATCCAGAGCTTACCGTATGGGACAGCAGAAGGATGTGTTGGTATACAGACTCCTTGCTGCCGATACCATCGACGAGAGAATGCTTGAGATTCTCTCGGGCAAACAGAAAGAATTTGTGAGCTTTGCAGATGAATCGGTAATTGGCGAGGAGCATATGGAGCTTGAAGAAAGCGGCGAAGGCTCATGGATAACACGAATGGTAGAGGAGGAGCAAAAGCGACTCAGCGCAAAGGCTTCTTCGTAACTTCGGAAAAGGCTTTTATTGCTAATCGAATATTTGAATAAATATCTGAATATAATGAGAAAACCTCCGTAACATACGTTGCGGAGGTTTTGTTATGTATCGGGTTATTCTTCATTTTCCGAGATTTCTACAAGCCTTTCGCGGTAGGCTTTAATCATAGAGCACATATATTCCGGCTTGCCCGAAAAAACCCCTGTTTCGCCAAAGGTAACGGCGGCACAGTTCATACAGAACTTTTTATATTCACAGTTTGTGCATTCGGCACAGAGACGGATGCGGTCACAGGCGTCAACAAGTCC
>JAFQNJ010000062.1 GCA_017395925.1 Ruminococcus sp.
TTGAAGCAAAGGAGCACCATTATGGACTTACAAAATCACATCCACACATACCTAAATTACTGCACAGAGCAAAAAACGCTGAGTCCCAAGACCACAAAAGCATATAGGACGGACTTGCAACAGTTCTCTGAATTTTCACATAACGAGTTCACCATAGAATGTATCAGAGAATACATATCGCATATCCACAAGGAATTCAAGCCTAAGACTGCCAAGAGGAAAATCGCATCTCTCAAAGCATTTACGCATTACCTTATGGTACAGGACATAATCACATCAAATCCATTTGACAAAATTGATACATCTTTTCGTGAGCCTGTTGTATTACCAAAGACGATTCCATTCAACATTATAACGGCTATTCTCACTAACGCATACAGCTACAAGAAAAGCTGTCGGACAAGCTATTCCAAGAAATGCACTGTCAGAGATATAGCTGTTCTTGAAATATTATTTGCAACAGGGGCAAGGGTTTCAGAGATCTGCACCCTCACTCCTGACGCAATAGATCTGGATGAGCATACCTTAAAAATATTCGGTAAGGGTTCTAAGGAACGCATTATCCAAATCGAAAACCCAGATGTATTAAAGGCTCTCAAAACATATTTCAGTGAATTTTCAGATGAGATAGCCGCAACAGGTTTCTTCTTTGTGAACAAGTTACACAACCGTCTTTCGGAACAATCCGTCCGAGCGATGATAAACAAATACACAACTGCCGTAGGATATGACCGACATATAACTCCGCATATGTTCAGACATTCATTCGCTACGCTTCTTCTAGAAGAGGATGTGGATATCCGTTACATACAAAAGATACTCGGGCATAGCTCCATTACCACAACGCAGATTTATACGCACGTTGCTATGGCGAAACAAAAGGAGATTCTGTCCTTGAAACACCCTCGAAATAAGATCAGCATATAAAATGATATACATCTGAAACTATACAATATTTTTCGATAAAATTCAACATTGACCTGACAAGAGGTATAAAAATCGGAATGAAATGTACTTATCAACAATACCATCTATCAATATTAGTCTGTTCTCCATTACATTTTGTTAGGTCGTTTTGATAAAAATTATTCCTGCTGGAACTCCACCGCCTTTTCAAACTCAATTGTACCGTTGATATGACTGACCTCATTAACGCACATCGCGTGAAGTTCTCTCAGAGTATCTTCATCAACCTCATTGGCAGCGGCAATCATATGACAGAGCTTGCCCAGTTCAACTGCTATCTTAAAAAGATTTCGGTTAATCCTTTTCTCCGAACCGTGAACTACTGCGTCCACAGATGAGGTTATCCTTGGTGCAAGGTAGCTTACATTACCCTCCTCATTAAGAAATCCAATATAGAATTTCACGGCTTTCTCAATAAACTCACTGGGAGATTTGCAGTTATCTGACTCAAAGATTTCATTTATCTGTTTCTCTGTGGACGGATATATCCACAATGGGATGCGTTTTTTCGTTTCACGCTCCATAATACTCCTTTCAGCCACCTATACAGGTGTGAAACAATCGTTACAAGCCGTTATCGGGTGCACCAATAATTCGCAAATTCTTCTATCACAGCCACCCAAATGCAGTTGTAGAAAATGCTTGAAAGCGGTCGGCTTTGCCGTCCGCTGTGATTGTCGGGTGCACCCGACTTTAACTTGCATAAAAATCATACCCCCGACCTTGCGAAGAGTCGGAGGATACTGCTGTTCTTAAACTCCGTCAGAAATCGCCTAAAAAGGCTCGGAACATCTGCAGAGGTAAAGTTACCCCACCTTTGCCCGAAAGCCTCACAAAAGGGCGGACAAGGCTCTCAAACGGCGAGCATTGTCACATAGTCATCTGCGGTGCGGAGATTTTCATCGTATTCGCCTGTCGGAGAGCCTCCTCAAAGGCGGAATTCCGTTCCTCATAACAGAGGCTTTTCTGACTTTTCAGCAGTTCGATCGCTTCGTCTATATCGCACTCCACCGTTCTGCCGCCCTTGCTGAAGGTAAATGTATTTGCTCCCACATCAAAGGCGGCGGTGAATATGCAA
>JAFQNJ010000063.1 GCA_017395925.1 Ruminococcus sp.
GCTTCGACGAGGCTTTCGATATTGCTCAGAAGACATTTGCATACACCAACCACACCGTTATGGCTGAGGCTCTCGAAAAGTGGAGCATCTCCCTTATGCGTGAGGTTATCCCCGAGATTTACTCCATCATTGAGAGAATCAATGAGAAGGAAATGTGCGACCTCAGAAGCCGCGGCCTCTCCGACGAGGTGCTGGGCAAGATGTGCATCATCGACGGTGAGAGAGTTCACATGGCTCGTCTCGGCATCTATGCATCAAGCTATGTAAACGGCGTTGCTTGGATTCACACAGAAATTCTCAAGAACGACGTTCTCAAAGAGTGGTACGCTATCTATCCCGAGCGTTTCCAGAACAAGACAAACGGTATCACACAGCGTCGTTGGCTGGGTCTCTGTAACCCCGAGCTCTCCAAGTTCATCACCGAGAAAATCGGCGACGGCTGGCAGAGAGACCTCTCAAAGCTCTCCGCTCTTAACGATATGCTTGACGACAAGACCGTTAAGGAATTCAACAAAATCAAGGCTACCAAGAAAAAGCAGCTTGCTAAATATGTAAAGAAGATGGAAAACTTCGACCTTAACCCCGACTTCATTTTTGATATTCAGGTTAAGCGTCTCCACGAGTACAAGCGTCAGCTTCTCAACGCATTCTCCATCCTCTACATCTACTACCTCATCAAGGACGGCAAACTCGAGAACTGGAATCCCACAGCATTCATCTTCGGTGCAAAGGCTGCTCCCGGTTATCGCAGAGCTAAGGCAATCATCAAGTACATCAACGAGATTGCAAACCTTGTAAACAACGACCCCGATACCAAGGACAAGCTCCAGGTTATCTTCGTTTCCAACTACAATGTTTCCTACGCAGAGAAAATCGTTGTTGCTGCTGATGTTTCCGAGCAGATTTCCACTGCAGGTACAGAGGCTTCCGGTACAGGTAACATGAAGTTCATGCTCAACGGCGCAGTAACTCTCGGTACCTACGACGGTGCTAATGTTGAGATTGCACAGCACGCAGGCGAGGAGAACGAGTACATCTTCGGTGCAAGAGTTGAGGAAATTGAGAGACTCAAGAGAGAGGGCTACAGCCCCAGAGCTATCTACGAGCAGAACGAATACATCAGAAGAGTTGTTGACACACTTGTCAACGGCACCTTCAACGATGACGGCGCTTGGGGCGAGGGCAGCTTCCGCGAGCTTTGGGAAGGCATTCTGGACGGCAAGTGCTGGCACGCACCCGACCACTACTTCCTCCTCCTCGACCTTCAGGATTATGTTGACACCAAGATCCGTTGCAACCAGGAGTATTCCGACAGAGTTGCTTTCGGCAGAAAGTGCCTCAAGAACACTGCAAACGCAGGCACATTCAGCTCCGACAGAACTATCCTCCAGTACGCAACAGAGCTCTGGCACGTTAAGTAATTACCCCTTAAAAAGATTAACGGCACATCTTCGGATGTGCCGTTTTTGTTTATCTTATCAAATATTCTCATCAGTCAAGCCCACAAGGTAATCCGCCGACAGATTATAGAACTCGCAGAGTTTTTTGAGATCATCAATTTTAAGCTCTGCTCTGCCTGCTTCGATATGATTATAACCCTGCTGGGACTTGTTAATCACCGCACCTATCTGCGCCTGAGTGAAATCTCTGTCTTCTCTGACTTCTTTAAGCCTCTGTCTGTAATCCATTACTACCACCCCAACAAGCTGTAATAAAATATGTAAAAATGGTAGCATACTCACACTTTGAGTATTGACTTTTACTCAATTATTGAGTATTATTAACTTATAGGCAGGATATATTATAAGAATTTATCAGTTTGTTCCTGTTTTTTCTCTTGACAACTCCCCTCAATGTAATATAATAAAATTGCAGATTGCTTTTTATGCCAAAATAATCAATATATAACATAACAGGAGGTTTTATAATGAAAAAGTTAGTTTCTTTTGCACTTGCACTCATATTTTTGCTGTCCCTTGCCGCAATCCCTGTCTTTGCGGAGGATACTCACATCGGCTGTGAAATCAATTTTGCCGAGTACAGCATTCAGGTCACAGGCAAAAATGAGTGTGCCTTCACTCGCTACGAAGGCAAAGACAGGCATTTTAAGATTCCCGAAACTCTCGAGAATTACACCGTAACCTCTATCGGCGACTATGCCTTTTCTAAAAACTACTACCTTACCGCCGTCGAAATCCCCGCTACTGTCAAATCTATCGGCGAGGGCGCCTTCTTCTATTGTTACAACCTGTCGACAGTTA
The DNA here is from genome assembly GCA_017395925.1 of Ruminococcus sp. Taxonomy (GTDB): domain Bacteria; phylum Bacillota; class Clostridia; order Oscillospirales; family Acutalibacteraceae; genus Ruminococcoides. Next base: position 2,262 of record JAFQNJ010000063.1, read on the forward strand.
CTATCCCCGATACCGTTGAAAGCATCGGCGAAAAAGCATTCGGCTTCAACCGCAGAAAGTTTGATACAGAAACCTGCACCTATACATACAGAGCAGACCCCGCCTTCACCGTTTATGCCTCTGAAAACTCAGCAGGCGCAAAATTTGCGAAAGAAAACGGCTACGAGCTGAATATAAATGAACTTTATAACGATTTTGCAAACGGCATAATCTTCCATATCCCCTATCAGTGGTCAGACTTCACCAACATCTACTGTCACATCTGGGATCTGGAGACAGGGGAAGCCTTCACCAACTGGCAGTCAAACGATGAAAAATGCGACATCTATTTTGACCAGGTTCAGTACAATGCCGATTATGGTGTAGGATTCTCTTTGAGCTACGACACCGTTTACGGTATTGTTTTCAGCACAGATACAGGAGAGCAGACCTTCCCTGCTATTTATCACTTCCCTCGCTCATCGGGCTATCTCTGCACCTCTGACGTCTATGTACGCACCCCAAAGGATGAGGCACCTACACTTCAGGCAAAATGGTGGAACGGACGCGACTATGAGGATTTGAGTGCATACGAAGAAGCCTTTGGCATCTACAAGGATGCTGTTTTCTTCACTCAGGACGAAGCTACTGCAGATGAACCCGCATACGAAGAGGCTCTCCCCTGGGGAGATGCAAACTGCGACGGCAAGGTAAATGTAAGAGATGCCACGGCTATTCAGAAGCACATTGCAGGAATAGAGGAACTCTCCGACACAGGGCTGCTCCTTTGCGACTTTTTCACCAAATACGAGCCCATCACCGTCAAAGAAGCAACCATTATCCAGAAGCACTGTGCAGGTATGCCGAAGTACACCGACATCATTGTCGGCAAGGCGGCTGTAACCAGAGTTTGCGTTGAACGTCCCCACGCCTGGTACAGACAGGAAATGACCGCCCTTTCCATAGGAAAAGACGGCAAGATTATTAAACTCAACGACACAAATGCAACCACCAACACCGAAGAGGCAAGGTTCTATGTTCCCATCTACAACAATGACATAGCCTTCGTCTGCGGCGACTACACAACCAAGACCTACACCGTGGACTTCTTCAAGGGAGACCGCGACGGCTACAACGACTATGTCTTTGAATGTTTTCAGGGAGAAATAGGCGAAGAAATCCTGTTTTCAGTTGCAGATTTCAGCTGACTTAACTTTGAAGCACAAAACGGCACATCTTCGGATGTGCCGTTTGTTTTAGTTTTCTACTAAAACACAGAGACATTTTGCATCTTTTATTTGTATTATGGGCAGAGGGCGACTGGCTTTTCTCTGAATCCGAAACAACACATTCTTTGTGTTGACACGAATGCCCCACAGATATACAATGGAATTGAGGAAACTTCACCTTACAAAATCTTCAGATAAAGCGAGGGATTTACTATGAAAAAGACACTCTGCGCGATTATCGCCACATTATTGCTTATAAGCACTTTTCCAATAATCTCAGTTTCTGCAGAAGAGGAACTCAAAGGCACTTTTGGAGATGTCATCTACTATGTTGAAGAAGACGGCACCGCCACAGTGTACGGTCCCTCTGAAAACGCAGGAGTTGATATTGTAATCCCCAGAGCCGTGGACGGATACCCTGTAAAAAGAATCAACAGATACGCATTCTCGGGCAATACAAAAATCAAAAGTGTTGCCGTGTCCGAGGGTATTGAGGAAATAGGCTTTCAGGCTTTTTTCAAGTGCACCAAGCTTGAAACCATAACCCTCCCCACCACGCTGACTGATATTGCAAGAAGTGCATTTGAAAACACCAAATACTACCTGAATTCTCAAAACTGGGTCAACGGCATTCTTTACATCGACACAAACCTGATTAAAGCGAAAAAAGAAGTACCTTACTCCTCAGTTATCATTGACGAGGGCACTACCTGCATTGCTTACGAGGCGTTCGAATTCTGCAAGTCCATCACAGATGTTACTCTCCCCGACACAATTCGCGCCATAGGCGACGATGCTTTTGCAAATTGCACCGCACTTGAAAGCATAAATCTTAATGATAGTATTGTAAAAATCGGATGGAGTGCTTTCAGCGCCTGCGAAAATCTCAAGAGCATATTGATTCCTTCTTCTTTGAAGGTATTGGAACAGAATGTATTCTTCAAATGCGCCTCTCTTGAAGAAATCACCATCCCCGAGGGTGTTACCACCATCGAAAGAAGTGCCTTCAAAGGATGCACAGGTATTAAATCCGTTGCTGTCCCCGAGAGTGTAACAGATATTCAGGACTGGGCTTTCCTCAACTGTACTGCACTCTGTCACATTACTCTCCCTCAAAACCTCTCCCATCTGGGAACAAGCATTGTCAACAGAACTGCCTTCTACAACAATCCTGACAACTGGGAGGGCGGCGTTCTCTATATCGGAAAATACCTTGTGGGCACCTCCTCGCTGACAGAAGGAAAAATTATAATCAAAGACGGCACCGAGAGACTCTCCGACTATGCTTTTTTAAACCTAAGAACTATGACATCTGTGTATATTCCCGACAGCGTCAGATATATGGGCAGAGGCACTTTCCAGAGTGCTGAAAAACTCGAAAGTGTCAGACTCCCGGCTTCTCTTATAGAAATCCCCGCTGCCGCTTTTGCAAGCTGCAAAAGCCTCGAGAGCATCGTCATCCCTGAAACCGTTACGAAAATCGGCGAGAATGCATTTCTCGACTGCGACAGCCTCAAATCTGTTACCGTGCCGTCATCCGTAACCGAAATCGGCACAGAAGCCTTCGGTCACTATACTGTTTTTGACAGCATCGGAGATATGGCACTGGGTACTGCTTTGTATGAGGACTTCACTCTCCGCGGCATCAAGAACTCCGCAACTGACAAATATGCCGCCGCTGAAGGCATTGTGTATGAGGAAATAAAAATCGGTTCCTTCACAGGTGACACCGACGGCGACGGCACTCTCACCGTCAAGGATGCCACCGCTATCCAGAAGCATCTGGCAGAAATTGAATTACTCCTCAAAGAACAGCTCCCCGTATGCGATGCAACCGAAGACGGCAAACTCACCATAAGCGACGCCACCGCAATTCAGAAAAAGGTGGCAGGGCTGTAACTCACAACAGAACATAAAAGTAAGGGATGTCTCACAGTTTTTGTGAGGCATCCCTTTTAAATTAATAAGTCACTGCTGCCATCTATGGTTGTCACCGATAAATACTCAGGCGGTATATACTCCGCTATCCACATCCACGGGTCTTGCTCATTTCTGAAAAACTCATATTCGTCCCGTGCCATCCTGTGCACATCCACACACAGCAAAGTCGGGCTTTTTTTAATAGACCGAAAATACTCCAGATACTTTTTAGCATTGGTCAAGAATATAATTTTTGTATCCTGATTATGAAGCCCCTGCTTCATAATCATCTCCGCATTGCTTCCCGATGTAACGTGAAAGAGCGCCGCAGGCAAATCATTTTTCACCTTCACATAATCCATAAGGTGATAGTTTTTGCCCAAATGGAAAAAGCACCTGATATTCATACGATAAATCCTGCGAAACATCTCGCATTCGGGATTCTCTTTCATCCGCCTGCGGCTGTTTTTAATAGCCATCCACAGTTTTCCACCGGGAAGACGACATCCAAAAAATCTATATACCCTTTTCAGTTTTATCTCCCTCTTTCAAAGATACCTCAGACCACTCTGTTTCTCTCTTCTCCCGAGAAGAATGCAGATGCATTCTTTGCAATCTCCTCCACACATCTTGCTCTTGCTTCCTTCGAACCCCAAGCCATGTGAGGAGTGAGGATAACATTCTCTCTGTTCATAATCTCCGTAAAGGGATGTGCCTCGGGGAAGGGTTCGGCGCTGTATACATCCACACCCAAGCCGCCGATTCTGCTTTCGAGAATTGCATCGGCAAGCGCCGCCTCGTCACACACCGCACCTCGGGCGGTATTTACCACAATGGCGGTATCTTTCATAGAGGCAATTCTCTCACGGCTGATGATGCCGCGGGTCTCCTCGGAAAGAGGCAGATGCACAGAGATAACATCGCACTCGCGGCAGATAGTATCAATATCCGCAAGGGGATATCCCCCCTCCTGCTTTCTGCGGAAGACCATCACCTCGCATCCGAAAGCTGCGGCAATGTCGGCAACCTTCATACCGATTCCTCCACCACCCACTATTCCCCATTTAAGTGAGGAAATCTCGTGGTAAACGGGAGTGAGCTTGTTGGCAATTCCCGAGCGGGTGTATTCGCCGCTTGTGACAAAGCTTCTGTATTCATCCATACGATTAACAAGAGAAAGCACCATCCCCACCGTAATCTGTGCCACGCTGACGGTAGAGTATCCGGGAACATTACAAAGAGCGATTCCGTGTTCTTTACAGTATACTGTGTCAATATTATCAAAGCCTGTAGCGGCAACGCAGATAAGTTTAAGGTTTTCGGCACCTTTCAGATTATCCTCAAAGAGCTTCACCTTGTTGATTACCACCATATCAGCATCAGCAACACGCTCTGCCACCAGATGAGGCGAGGTACTCTCGTACTCCGCCACTTCTCCCAATGCATAAATGGGAGAAAGGTCTATATCCGCACCCAGAGTGCTTTTGTCAAGAACTGCAATCTTCATAATCTCACTCCATATGTATTATCTGTTTCTATTATATATAATACTTTTCTCCGCCGCAAGAGTCAAAAAACTACACTTGCTTTTATTACACCGAAAATATTGGAAAGTTTTCGCAAAATTCCTCGAAGCCACAAGTATTTATGCGGCTTTTATATTGACAAAAATCCTCTCGGGTGAGATAATAAATGTGTATATTCCATTTGAAACAGGAGGAATTATTAATGGCAAAGGAACTTGCTAAATCCTACAACCCAAAAGAGGTTGAGGACAAAATATATGATTTCTGGCTGGAGGGAAAGTATTTCCACGCTGAGGTAGACCGCAGTAAAAAGCCCTACACCATCGTTATGCCTCCCCCCAACATCACAGGCCAGCTCCACATCGGACACGCCCTTGACAACACTCTGCAGGATATCCTTATCCGTTACCGCAGAATGCAGGGCTATGCCGCACTGTGGCTTCCCGGTACAGACCACGCATCCATTGCTACCGAGGCTAAAATCGTTGAGGCAATGAAGGCAGAGGGTCTCACCAAGGAAGATATCGGCAGAGAGGCTTTCCTCGAGCGTGCTTGGGAGTGGAGACGTGTCTACGGCGGAAGAATCTGTGACCAGCTCAAAAAGCTGGGCTCCAGCTGTGACTGGGACAGAGAGCGCTTCAC
>JAFQNJ010000064.1 GCA_017395925.1 Ruminococcus sp.
CTTGTGGCACAGGTGGGACTTCAGGTGGTGCTCAATGTACTTGTTATCACCGACTGGCTGCCAAACACAGGTATCTCATTCCCGTTCTTCAGTTACGGCGGAAGCTCACTGATTATGCTTCTGGCACAGATGGGCATAGTGCTCTCTGTGTCCAGAACAGCCAATATTGAAAAGACATAAGCAGACGGGTATTCTATAATGTGCTAAGGCACAATCACTATTTGAATTACAGGTGAATTTATGAGAGTATTACTTGCAGGCGGCGGCACCGCAGGACACATTAATCCTGCCATTGCCATTGCCCAGACAATTAAAATTAAAGAAAAAGATGCAGAAATTCTCTTTGTGGGCAACGAGGGCGGTCTTGAACAGCGTCTCGTACCCGGAGCAGGCTTTGAAATAAAGTCGGTTTCTATCCGCGGATTTAAGAGGAGCCTTTCTCCCAAGGCTGTGCTTGAGAATATCTCCACAGCATTCAAGGCGGTTTCTGCTTCAAATAAAGCCAAGAAATATCTGAGGGAATTCCGCCCTGATATCTGTGTCGGTACAGGCGGATACGTCAGTGGTCCCGTTATCAAGGCGGCTCAGCAGATGGGTATCCCTACCGTCATTCATGAGCAGAATGCATACCCGGGTGTCACCACAAAGATGCTTTCAAAGAAAGCAAAGGCAGTGATGCTTGCCATGGCTGATGCAAAGGGCAGAATGGACTCCTCCTGCAATTTTGAACTGACAGGCAATCCTCTCCGACCCGAGATTCTCTCGGTGAACAAAGAGCAGGCAAGAAAGGCTCTTGGTGTTGACGAGAGACCTCTTATTATCTCCTTCGGCGGCAGTATGGGTGCCAGAAAAATCAACGAAAATATCGCACCTCTCATTGCAAGAAGTGCCAAGGATAAAAAGTATCAGCACATTCACGCCTATGGCAAATACGGCACATGGTTCCCCGATTTGCTCCGAGAGCAGGGTGCAGACCCCGAGAGTGCCGAAAATCTCGATATCAGAGAATACATCGACAATATGAATATCTGCCTTGCGGCGGCTGACCTGGCAATCTGCCGATGCGGTGCCATTACCCTCAGCGAAATTGAGGCTATGGGCAAGCCTTCGGTGCTGATTCCTTCTCCCAATGTGGCGGAGAATCACCAGTATCATAATGCTATGGCTCTGGTGAAAGAGAAGGCGGCTTCGGTTATCGAGGAGAAGGACCTGACTTCTGAGAAGCTTACTGCTGAAGTCGACAAGCTCCTCTCGGACGAAAAGCTCCTCAGAGAATACGCTGAAAACGCACGCAAAATGGCTATTACCGATGCCAATGAGCGTATCTATAAAGTTATCAAAAAAGTTTTATCGGAGTAATACAGTCACAAGGCACCCTTTTTTTGCATAGAATGTGAAGCATAGCTTCATATCAGTGCTGAAAGGGTGTTTGGCATGGCAAAACTTCTTATTGAGGGACAGAGAAAATTACGCGGAGAAGTAAGCCTTCAGGGCTCAAAAAACAGCACACTCCCAATACTTGCGGCGACGCTCCTGACAGAAGGGGAGAATGTTATCCACAACTGTCCCTGTCTTTCGGATATAGACGTGGCGATTAGCATACTCAGATATCTGGGGTGCAGTGCCACTCGTCACGGACACACTCTTTTGGTGGATACCTGCAACCTGAACGATACACATATCCCTGATTCTCTGATGAGAGAAATGAGGAGTTCCGTGATTTTTCTCGGTGCCGTTCTCGCCCGTTGCGGCAGAGCGCGGATCTCACTTCCCGGCGGTTGTGAGTTGGGTCCGAGACCCGTAGACCTGCATCTGGATTCCCTGAGGAAGATGGGGGCGGTCATTACCGAGCATCACGGAGAAATCCGTGCCCATACTCCCAGAGGACTTGAGGGTGCGCGTATTGCACTGGCTTTCCCCAGCGTGGGTGCTACCGAGAATATTATCATAGCCGCTTCCCTTGCAAAGGGCACCACCGTAATTACAAATGCCGCAAGAGAACCTGAAATAGTGGACCTTGCGGATTATCTCAATAAATGCGGTGCTATGATAAGCGGTGCAGGTGATGGCACGGTGGTGATAGAAGGGGTGGAGAGGCTTCACGGAGCAGTCCACAACATTATTCCTGACAGAATCGTTGCGGCAACACTGATGTCGGCGGCGGCTGTCACAGGCTCACATATAGTAATAAACGATGTGATTTCCGCTCATCTTGGTGCGATTATACCTGCTTTTGAGGAAGCGGGATGCCGCCTCTCTGTGAAAGAGGGAAGGATAGACTTCAAAGCACCCCAGAAACTTCGTTCTCCCGGACTTATACGAACAACGCCCTATCCCGGCTTTCCCACGGATGCACAGCCGCCCCTTATGGCACTTTCTCTTGTGGCAGAGGGTACAACGGTTTTTGTGGAGACGGTGTTTGAAAGCAGATACAAGCACATAGGGGAGTTTCTCAGGATGGGTGCGAATATCAAGAGCGAGGGTAGAGTTGCCGTTGTTGAGGGAGTATCGAAACTCTACGGCTCAAAGCTCAAAGCCGGAGACCTGAGAGGTTCTGCCGCACTGGTAGTAGCAGGTCTTGCCGCTCAGGGAAAAACAGAAATAGATACCACCGGATATCTGGAGAGAGGCTACGAAGAACTGGATGCAGTACTGTCCTCTCTTGACGGTTCGGTCAGAAAGGTATAAAGTATATACATAGTTAAAATCAACAGGAAGTAAGGAGGGGTGATAATGGAGGAAAAAACCGCGAAAATTCCGTCGCTGAAGGAGTTTAAGGAAAGTCGCAGGGAGAGAGATGCTCACACACAGCGAAGCTCCAGTATGCAGACTAAAAAGCAGATGCAAAAAAGCATTGACAAGAATAAAACTTCCGAAAAGAATAAGGCAAAGCCCTCCGATAATAAACGAACTTCATCCTCTCAGATGAGGCACCGCAGTGCACAGAGCGGCACCCGCAACCCAGGACCCGACGAAAAAAGATTGCATACAAGAGAAAGAGGTACTGCTTCTCAGAATAACCCGCAGGCAACCCCGAGAAGAGATACGGCACCCCGCACTTACGCCCGGGACCGTCTCAGTAAAAAGGACTCCGGTGAGAGCAGGAGCAGGAGTGCCCGCAGTGCGGATGCACCCCTCAGACAGTACCGCAGCAGTAACGGGTCTCAGCCGAGAAGAGGCGTGAGTTCAGAGAGGCGAGGTCCCACTCCCGTGCCTTCAAAGAAGCCTCCTCAAAAGTCTAAAAAGCCACTTTCTCCCATGGCGAGAAAGTTCAGAGGCTATCTTGTATATGCCGCAATAATCCTTGCGGTGGTTATTATAGGTGCGGTGCTTTCTCTCACAGTACTCTTCAAGACCGAGCATATTGTTGTCAGCGGTACCGATGTGTACAGTGCAAAGGACATTATCGATGCTTCAGGACTGATTATGGGAGATAATATCTTCACAGCACCCAAGGGCAGAGCATCCGACAGAATAGAGAAGAAGTTTCCCGACATCGAAGAAGCAAAGGTTACCTTCTCAATTCCGGATACAATTAAAATCCACATTACTATGGCAAATCCTGCCTATGTTATCGAGGGTACAGCAGGATATTATGTAGTAAGCGACATGGGCAAGGTCCTCTCGGTTTGTGCTACCGACGACGAGGCTGAGGTGCCCCTTATTGAGGGTGTAAGTGCCCAGAGCCGTGTGCCCGGCGAATATGTGGAATATTCCGATGATATAGCCACGACGTCCCTTCAGGAGATGTTCAGGGCGTTTCGTGAATTCAAATGTGAAAAGATTACCCTTGTCAACGTGGAGACTACAAAGGGTGGAACATTGAAGTTCAGGTATGTATATGATGACAGAATCGTTGTGTATCTTGGCACTCCCGACAATCTTACATACAAGATTCACGCGGCAGATGCAATTCTCAAGGAGAAAATCGACGTCAACGACAGCTCTGTGGCGGGTACTCTGGATGCTTCGAATTGTTATGAGACAAAGAAGTGTTACTTCAATGAGTACTCCATTCTCCCTGATAGTGTGCCGCCTGCAACAAGTGCCACCGAGCCGACTGAGGCAACTGAATACACCGAGCCCGAGTATTAAGACTGAGTATATTTCCGCACCTCTGTTTGCAGAAAACAGGGGTGCTTTTTTATATTGATTTGAGCGATTATAATTCTGTTTGGGCACAATAAACGATGAAAAACAAATTGAAGGGGAGAGAAATATGTTAAAAACAGAAAAAATTGCGTAAATTTCAAAATAAATATTGAAATTATCCTCGGAATATGTTACCTTAATATAGATGAATTATAATGTGTAATTATATTCGACTACATAAAGTTTATATATGATTTCAAGGAGGACGAGAAAATGGCTTTTGAGTTAGAGAGAGAGAATACTGATTATTTGCCCGTTATTAAGGTTATCGGCGTAGGTGGCGGTGGCGGAAACGCTATCAACCGCATGGTTAAGATGGAGGTTCGTAACGTTGAGTTTATTGCCGTCAACACCGACGAGCATGTTCTCCGTTTCTCCAAGGCTTCCCAGAAGATTCAGATTGGTGAGAAGGTTACCCGCGGTAAGGGTGCAGGTTCCCTCCCCGAGGTTGGCATGAAGGCCGCCGAGGAGAACAAAGAGGAAATCGCTGATCTTCTCAGAGATACCGATATGGTATTCGTTACTGCCGGTATGGGCGGCGGCACAGGTACAGGTGCGGCTCCCGTAGTTGCAAAGATTGCAAAGGATATGGGTATCCTCACAGTTGCAGTTGTTACCAAGCCCTTCGCATTCGAGGGTAAGAAGCGTATGGCACAGGCTGAGCAGGGTATTGAGCAGCTTGCAGCTTGCGTTGACTCCCTTATCGTTGTTCCCAACGAAAGACTCAAGTTCGTTTCCGAGCAGAGCATCACACTTCAGAACGCATTTACCATCGCTGACGATATTCTCCGTCAGGGTGTTCAGAGTATCTCCGACCTCATTGTTGTTCCCGGTCTTGTTAACCTTGACTTTGCTGACGTTACAGCAATTATGAAGGATGCAGGCTATGCACACATGGGTATCGGTAAGGCTTCCGGCAAGGACAAGGCTATGGTTGCAGCAGATGCAGCTATCTCCAGCCCCCTGCTTGAGACTACCATCGACGGCGCACAGGGTGTTATCATCAACATCACCTGCTCACCCGATGTAAGCCTTGACGATATCGACGTTGCATCCACAATGATTTCCGAGAAGGTTGCAGACGATGCAAACATCATCTGGGGTGCTGTTGTCAACGAAGAGATGAAGGATGAAATCAGCGTTACCGTTATTGCTACAGGCTTCCCTGCAGACGGCGCAAAGATTAAGACAAAGAAGGCTGAGGCAGAGACCGCCAAGGCAGAGACATCCGACGACGATGACGACAACTTCTACGACATTATGTCTATTTTCAATAAGTAATCAATACTGAAGTGTTCGGCGGAATGCACCATAGGTGTGTTCCGCCTTTCTTTGATAATCGGGTATGAGGAGGATATATATGTATTGTTATAATTGTATGAGCAGAATTACAAACGGTAGTTTCTGCAGTGCTTGCGGCAAGGAAAACACACCTTCCGATATTTTGTATCATCTGAAAGCAGGAACTCTCCTTGACGGTAAGTATATGGTGGGCAATGCCTCATCCGAGGACGATGCTTCCATTACTTATGTGGGACGTGATATGTCTTCGGATACTCCGGTTTCAGTTGTGGAGTTCTTCCCTTCGGAGTGCGTAACACGTAACAGAGAGATAAACGGCAATTCCGTAATGCTTATAAACGATGAGTACAAGTCGGCTTTTCTCCGCGGAAAAGAGGCTTTTGTCAATGCTGCGGGTAAACTCACCGTGAGCACGGAGGGTAGTGACGTGTTGGCGGTTCTGGAGGAGAACAACACGGTTTATCTCATTATGGATGCATCTGTGGAGAATTCTGCTGATGTGGCTGTGGCTCCTGTTCAGAATGAGCAGACTGAAAGTACTGTGAAAGTAACTCCCGATGCAACTCCGAAGACCGCTCCGAACACGGCAAATAAAGGCGGCAACAGCCAAAAAGCAAACGCACCAAAGCCTTCGAAGAAGCCGAAGAAAAAGAAATCCTGCCTTGTTGTGGGACTTATTGCACTTCTGATATCCATTCTCGGTATCGTGGTTGTAGGTGTGCTTGTGGTGGCAATTATTGCGGTGTGCATCTTCCTCTTTAATATGCCCGTAAAGCATAAGGAAGTGGCTATGATGGAGACCGTTCCCAATTCTTATGTTGAGGTTGTGACCACATCTCCCACCGAGGCGGTTGTGGAGTTTATGATAGTCTCCTGCGAGGGCATGGATGTTGATTTCGCCCGGAGTTATCTTGAGGGCCTGGGACTTCAGGTGTCTTTGGAGTACGAATACAGCGACACGGTTTTAGTGGACCGCGTTATCAGCCAGAGCGTCACCTCGGGCAACTATATAGCCGAGGGTGAGACCATAACTCTTGTTGTTTCAAAGGGTGTTGAAATGGGTCCTGACGGATATTCACAGAAGGTGGTCGTTACCGCCAAGTCAGGCTCTTCAAACGGTACACTCAAGCTCTTTAACTGGAAAGACGGCAAGTGGCAGGAGCAGTTCTCCTGTAATGCAACTCTGGGCTCACAGGGCATCAGCAGTACATACGGCGAGAATTCCACGGCAACTCCCAAGGGTACCTTCAAGCTGGGTACAGTATTCACAGATGATATTATTGATACAGAGATGGATGTGTACTACACATCCCTTTACACCTGCATTGTCGATGACCCCAAATCCGATTTGTACAATACCATTGCCGACAGGGATTCCCTTCCTGACGGCACCTCTTATGAGCCTGTGGGAGAGATAATCAACGACGGCGATTGCAATGCTCTTATCTTCATTGAGCATAACGGCGACGGCTTCACAACGGAAGGCGTCAGAAAGGGTTATGGCTCCGCAATCACCATCTGCGGTGTCAACGGTACCCTCGGCAAGACAGGCGGATGCATTGATATCACTGCGGAGAATATGACATCTCTCCTAGCCCTTATGAACGAAAACCTTAATCCTCATATTGAAATCACAACCAACTGACAGGTAGCGTATGAGAACTGACAGAAGATACAGCAGATATGAGAGAAAACAGCGGGCGAAAAGACGGAAAATCCTTATGGTGTTGCTCGTTGTGTTTGTACTCTTGTTTTCGGTGTTCCTCACCGTTGGGTTTGTGAAAAACTGTGGGGAAGACAGGGGAGGCGAGGATGCCGCCTTTGAGAGTACGGCGGCAACATCGACATCAGTAAATACCGAACCCGTCACCCTGAACTCTGCCGCCATCGAAGAGACGACGGATGCCACAGAGCCTGTCACAGAGGCGACGGAGGCACTCACATATCCTGAGGAGCTTGAAGCTTTCCTTTCGCAAAACGGAAGCTCTATGGAGGCTCTGGAGAGTGCAGGATGCTCACAACTTGTGGTGGTGGATTCCTACGGCACTTCAGCCGAAATCAGATATTTCAGCAAAGAGGGTGCCGCCTGGCAAGAGGACGAGAGCCTCTTCTGCTACGGTTATGTGGGTACGCAGGGTACTGTGTATGAGATGAGCGAGCAGATAAGCGGTACTCCCAAGGGTTTATATCCCATTTATGAGGCTTTTTATATCTATCAGAAGCCCGAGACAGGTCTCGATACCTTTGAGGTAACGGCGGATACATACTGGGTGGATGACCCCGATTCCGCTTACTATAACCAGAGGGTGGAGGGCACGGCTGATAAGGACTGGAACAGTGCTGAGCATATGATAGATTATACCTACAACTACAACTACGGCTTCGTTGTGGGTTACAATATGCCCCCTGAATACAACAAAGGCTCCGCCATATTCTTCCACATAGGTGACAGTCCGACAGCAGGATGCATCGCCACCTCTGAGGGTATGGTGCTTGAGTATCTTAAAAACCTGGATGCCTCAAATAATCCCTACATACTTGTAATATAAAATAATCAGCAACCGTCGGAGTTTTTCGGCGGTTGTTTTTTTTGAGAATAAAAAAACATCTTGCGTCAATACTTAAAACAAAGTGTTGAGCGGGAGATGTTATTTTGCAGTACAGTAAGGTGGAAATCTGCGGTGTGAATACCGCAAATCTGAAGGTCCTCAAAGAGAGCGAAAAGCAAGAGCTTCTGAGAATCATCCGAACAGGAAGTGCCTCGGAGAAAAAGGCGGCAAGGGACAAGATGGTGGAGGGAAATCTCCGACTGGTGCTGTCGGTGGTGCAGAGATTTACAGGCAGGGCGGAGCCTCCCGACGACCTCTTTCAGGTGGGAGTTATCGGACTTCTGAAGGCTATTGATAATTTCAACCCCGATTTCGACCTACGCTTTTCCACCTACGGAGTGCCGATGATTCTGGGGGAAATCAAGCGCTGGTGCAGGGACAATAACCCTGTGAGGGTCAGCCGAAGTATGCGCGACACCGCGTATCACGCGATGCAGATTAAGGAAGCACTCACCAACCGCAACGGCAAGGAGCCTACGGTGGAGGAAATTGCGAAAGAGATGGATGTGCCCAAGGAGAATGTGGTGCTTGCCCTTGAGGCGATTGTGGAGCCTGTGTCGCTGTATGAGCCGGTTTTCACCGACGGCAACGACACCATCTTCGTTATGGATCAGGTGGGTGACGGCGTGAGTGACAGCGACTGGCTTGACGAAATTGCCCTGAAGGAGTCCATTCGCAAACTCTCCGACAGGGAAAAGAGAATTCTTGGTCTGAGATTTTTTCAGGGAAAGACCCAGATGGAGGTCGCCGAGGAGATAGGTATCTCCCAAGCGCAGGTCAGCCGCATCGAAAAGGGTGCCCTTGATACAATAAAAAGGGAAGCATTTTCGTGAATTTGGTGTCAAGTTTGGTGACAGGTTTTGATGAAGTTCCTCGGCAAACCGAATCCAAACGGGTGCAGGTGGTGTGACAAGTTTTTATTAAGACCTTTCATAGTTTCCAACCGAGTGGGTGACAGAGGGTTACAAGTGGTTTCGGTTCGGATGTTTTTTGCATCAGAATCAGAGCTTTTTGCATTTTACATCGGGGTTATCAGCGGATTTCTGCCCACTTGGATTTAAGCGGAGACAGTTTGGGTGACAAAGGGTTGACGACGTGAGCAAAAGCCGAATTAACAAAAGAGCAAAAGGGAGCGAAGTGCAACCAAAATGGCACCCCAGGTTAGGTTAGGATAGGTTAGTATAGTATAGGTAAGTATAGGTAAGTATAGGTAAGTATAGGTTAGTTAAGAGTAGTTCAGGTTAGATAAGATAAGAATAGAATAGAATAGATTAGATTAGATTAGGACAGACACACAGTGTGAGTGCCTCAAAAAATTTAATTCAAAGTAATTAAAATAAAACGGAGACTCTTCTTTTTGAAAAGTCTCCGTTGTGTTTTGAAGGTATATGTTATGAATATTCCCAGAATGCCTGATATGTTTTCAAATTGACGAGTACATAGTGACCAAGGGTAGTGCTGTCTGTATTTTTTCTTGGCCACACGCCTTCGTCAAGCTCCGAATATGGTGTGTCGGGGGTATACATAATGAATTCCTCTGCAGGTGAAAAAGGATCTTCCCTCATAGTTAATCCGTAGGGGTATGAGGTTATGTACTGCACACCATCTTCTATGTAGGTGGAGTGGTATTCTCCTTCATTTTGCAGATTCTCGAGAGTAAGCGAGTATGAATAATCATTTATCTTGCGGATGTTTGTGAAGTTTCCGTTGAATTCACAGTGATATATGGTGCCTCGGGGATATTCCTCTGAAACCTGCCCCTGATTTGCATCGTGATGTGTTCCTGTGAAACTGCCATCTTCTGACAGTTCAATGGAGGAGTACCAAGATCCGGCGCCGCTGGAGTGTTGCAATTTGATTTTGTTGTCGTGTAAAACAGCAAGGTCCTCCTCGGTGATTTCGAAAGTGAGCTTTATGTTCTCCTGCGGAGAGGAGAAGCGGTAGAGTCCGGGCTTTTCAATATTGAAACTTCCCAGGTCGTATTTTTTCTGTCTGATACTGTGTGGTTCAACTATGTTTGCTATATCATCATAGAATATTTTTTCCACACTTGAGTCAAGCCACCACTCGCCGTTTTCGAGCCTGAAAATGTAGAACTCGCTGGCAAAGTACTGCTCTGTGTCGGAGTTGTTTTTCCACCTCACAGTAAGATATCTGTCTTGGGGGTCCGATACTTTGATGCCCACAATCTCGGCGGTAAGCGCAGAATCATTTAAGGCGTTTTCATCCTCCCACTCAAAGAGTGCGCCGTCCTCAAAGGGGGCTTTGGGCATCTCGCCCTGTGCATAGCGGTACGTGCCAACGGAGGAGGATTCGCTCTCCACAAACTGCAGGGTCTTCTCGTCAATGACATTGAACACGAAGCGGTCGCCCTCAATGTATTTGCCCGGCAGAAGGGGGTCGGGATGCTTTTCAATGAGGGTGAGCTTGTTGTTTTCTGCTGTGTATTCGCCGCCGTAAATTGTACTGCTGAATCCCGAAAAATGCGAGGTGAAGCTGCCGTCGGGGTCAAGGTATATGTAGGGCTTGGTAACTATGGGTTCGTTTGAGTTGTGGCAGATATAACTGCCCATGGCGAAATTATGGACCACCATGCCGCTGCCTTCAACGCCCTTTTTAATCTCAAAATCTGCCCACACCTTGTAGCTCTCAGGCTGAGTGATGCCTGTGCTTCTTGTCGCGGTGCTTTCAAAGCGGTACTTGCCCGATGTGGTCATATCCACATATCTGAGTCCGTATTGGTGGGTGAGGCTTCCCTTTGCTTTCAGTTCATAGCCTATCAGGGTGAAGGCGTATTCTCCCTCTCGGCAGTTTACCCATTCGCCGTCGACCTCTTTGTAAATGTAGAACTCGTCGCCGCAGGTGAGCTCAAAGTCGTTTTCGTTTCTGAACTTCACCTTGATGACGGGCTGCCCTTTGTCGTCGCTCAAAATTTTCAGCACATCCACCGAGAGACCCTGAAGCTCTGAACCACCGTCGAGAACCTTTGTCTTTATCCCCGAGAGGGGATTTGTGAGGAAGCACACCGCCACAGCGATACAGAGGATAATGGAGACTACCATTATCCAGAAGGCAGGCTTCTTGTAGCTCAAGATATTCCTGATTCTCTGCTTTACGCCCACCTCGCCGAAGGCAAGGGGACAAGCCGAGACAAGTCTTCGCTGAATGCTTAAATTCAGAAGTGTGGTGGAGTAGTTCTTTTTGTTCTCCGTGTCCATATCCTTGATGACCTTCTGGTCGCAGGCGATTTCGATATCCTTGGAGAGAAGAATGTAGGACACCCAGAGTATGGGGTTGAACCAATAGACGGAGAGCAGAAGGAAAGAAAGGGGCTTTATCAGGTGATCGCCTCGCTTAAGATGGGCTCTCTCGTGGGCGATAACGTATGCTCTCTCGCTTTCAGTAAGATTTGAGGGTAAGTAGATTCGGGGTTTTATTACCCCCAGAATAAAGGGAGTGTCCACATTGTCGCAGATGTATAAGCCCTTCTCCACCTCAATGGAGGCGGCAACCTGCCTTTTAAGTTTTAAGTAGCTTATGAGAGTGTAGAGGAGCATACCGCAGATTCCTGCTACCCATAGGAGGGAGGCGACAAAGGGGATGCTCAAAGAGGGGGATTTTTGTGAATTGCCCGTATCCACCTCGGGGTCGTCACTTGTAACGGGAAGCTCGCCGTCGTCCTCATAGAAGAGGTGGGGGTCTGCTCCCTGTATCTCGGAGTAAACCGTGTGGGGAGCGATAACCTCGCTCTTTGGTATGAGACTCAAGGCACTTTCAAAGGAAAAGGGCATCACAAGTCTT
Source organism: Ruminococcus sp. (assembly GCA_017395925.1). GTDB lineage: Bacteria > Bacillota > Clostridia > Oscillospirales > Acutalibacteraceae > Ruminococcoides. The sequence goes on from JAFQNJ010000064.1 coordinate 11,865, forward strand.
ATTGCCACAAAAAGCCACAGCAGGATAGTAATCCACCGCGGAACCTTTTTGAGGAACAGCCTGATTATTATAACCGCCAGAGCGATGAAGCTGGCGGTGATGCTCATATTGAGCACTTGGAGAAAAATACCTTCCATACTCATTCCTCCCCGAAAGAATCTATCATATCCCGAAGCTCACGGATTTCAGCTTTGCTGAGGCTTTTCCGCTTGGTGAATGCCGCCAGAAAAAGGGGGAGAGAGCCGTCAAAGGTCTCCTCAACGAATTTTTCGCTCTGAATGGCGTAGAAATCTTCCCTTGAAATCAGGGAGGAAACTATGCCGTTTTCGTTTTTGAAAATTCCTCGTTCAGAGAGTTTTCGCAGTACGGTGTAGGTGGTGGGCTTCTTCCATGAGAGCTCCTTTTCGCAGATTTTCACCAGCTCACCCGAGGGGACAGGCTCACACTCCCAGATGATATCCGCGAACTTTGACTCCACAGCACCCAGTCTCATATCCTCCATAATTATGCCTCCTTGCAATCGGTTCTATCATTTTGCGGTGGTTTATCGGAAGTAAACCTTACAACTTTAGTTTATAGCCGATAAACCAAAAAGTCAATAGCGATTTGAAGGGAATAATCAACAAATTAATTCCGCCGCCTCTGTCGCATCTGCACAAAAGGATTTACAATTTCCAAAATGTGTGATAGTATATATAATGAGATGATTTGTGGAAAGGGGAGCTTTGAATATGTCCTACGGTGCATTTGCCGATTTTTATGACGGACTCACAGGTAATGTGGGTTACAAGGAGAGGGCGGACTATATCCTCTCACTTCTTGAAAAGTTCTCCCACGATGCAGGTCTCACCCTTGACCTTGCCTGCGGCACAGGCTCTCTGACCCTTGAGCTTAAGAAGCGGGGTGTGGATGTTTACGGAACAGATGCTTCTCCCGATATGCTTTCCGTAGCTCTGCAGAAGTCCGCCGAGGCAGGGGAGCAGATACTCTTCCTCTGTCAGAAGATGCAGTCGCTGGATTTGTACGGCACCATTGACACCTGCGTCTGTACCCTTGACAGCATCAATCATCTGACGGATATCAGGGACGTGAAGAAGGCTTTTGAGAGGGTGTCCCTCTTTATGAACAAGGGCGGACTTTTTGTCTTTGATGTGAACACTCCCTACAAGCACAGAGAGGTGCTCGCCGACAACGTCTTTGTCTTTGATACCGACGAGGTGTACTGCGTGTGGCAGAATACTCCTTTGGATGAGATGCTGACGGAAATCACTCTGGACTTCTTCATTCCCGAGGGGGATTCGTACTACCGCATCAGCGAGGATTTTACCGAACGCGCCTACCCTGAGGAAACCCTGAGAGAGCTGCTTTCGGGTGCAGGGTTTGAAACGCTGGGTGTATTCGGTGATATGACCGAGGAGAGCCCTGCCGAATGCGAGCAGAGAATGATTTTTGTAGCAAGAAAAATATAGGAATAATCACAGATTACGGAGAATATATATGGATAAGATAATCAGATGTATCACAAGCGACGGTGCGGTTATGGCATCGGCTATTGACTCTTCGGAGATAGTATACACAGCACAGAAGCTTCACCACACCTCAAATGTTGGCACAGCGGCGCTGGGAAGACTCCTCACCGCGGCTTCAATGATGGGTGCACAGCTCAAGCAGAAGGAGGCTACTCTGAGCCTTCGCGTTGCAGGTGACGGTCCTCTGGGGGTTGTGATTGCCGCATCCGACAGCGACGGCAACGTCAAAGGCTATGTTGAAAATGCAAACTGCATTACCGAGCACTACGAAAACGGCAAAATCAACGTTTCCGCAGGTGTTGGTAAAAACGGTGTGCTGAACGTTATGAAGAAATTCCGCGAGGGCGACCCCTATATCGGTCAGGTGCCTCTGGTAAGCGGCGAAATCGCCGAGGATATTACCTCTTACTACGCCACCAGCGAACAGCTTCCCACCATCTGTGCTCTGGGAGTGCTGGTGGATAAGGAGAAGGGAAATGTTCTTTTTGCAGGCGGTCTTCTGGTACAGCTCCTTCCCGGTGCATTCGATGATACCATCGACAAGCTGGAGGAGAATGTGAAGAATCTTCGCCCTGTTACCACAATGCTGGGGGAGGGTCTCTCGCCCCTTGATATGTGCAAGGAAATCCTCAAGGGCTTTGAGGTAGAGGTGCTGGACGAGATGCCTGTTTCCTACAAGTGCGGTTGCTCCAGAGAGTCTCTGGAGAATGTAATCATCGGTATGCCCGAGGATGAAATCCGTGCTCTGCCCGATGAAAGCGGCGTTGCCAGTGCACATTGCCACTTCTGCAACAAGCACTATGTTTTCACGAAAGCAGACCTTGAGAAGCTTATCAAAAAGAAAAAATAATTTTTCAAAAAAAGTTTGAAAAAAGTATTGACATTTTGGCACAGATGTTGTATTATAATACGCGTCACGAAAAATGGCATCCACGTGGGAGCATAGCTCAGCTGGGAGAGCATCTGCCTTACAAGCAGAGGGTCACAGGTTCGAGCCCTGTTGTTCCCACCATGTGGCCCGGTAGTTCAGTTGGTTAGA
>JAFQNJ010000065.1 GCA_017395925.1 Ruminococcus sp.
GTCAGCACAGTTACTGTTTACGCAGTTGCTGATATGGAAATCGTCAACTGGAACAAGTACTTCGCAGCTTATACATGGTATAAGGTTAGCGGTGTTACCCAGTATGAGCAGTTCGGTCCTTATTCCGGTCAGCTTATGATTCCTATCACAGGTCTTGACAACGTTTACTATACTATCATCGAGACCTCCACAGGTGCAGGTACACAGATTTCCGGTATCACTTTCAACAACTATCCCTCCGGTGATAACATTGATAACTCTATGGTAACAGGTTATGAGAATATCCAGACCTATGACTACTACGAGTTCATCGCTCTCCTTGATGACGGAAAAGAAAACATCACCTTCGTTATCAAGGACACCAACGACACCTATAACGCAAGCAGAGTTAACGGCAGTACAGTAGATATCACAAACGGTAACTGGGACTTCGTTCAGTACACCGACTACTCAGGTCTGAAGACCGACATCTTCGGCAATGATATCGAAGATATCGACAGCACACTCTCCGATTCCGATGCACTCTATGTCATCCAGGCTGGTGACAAGAACTACTCCGGCGTAGGTAATCTGGACGGTCAGTGGTACGTTGACTGTTATCTCTACAAGGCTGACGGTACATATCTTGGCAAGTGCTACTCCTACGAACTTCACGATGAAGACTCCGCTATCTGGACTACTCTTGCTGCTTATGAGGGCCAGAGAGCATACATCTCTTATGAGCATGTAAACGGTCCTCGTTACGACGGTGAGTGGTACGGTGACTCCGACCTCACAGTTACTATCAACCTTTCCGTAAACGTTGGTCTTACAACTGACGGCGGCAAGACTTACACCATAAACGAAACCTCTCCCGTAAACGTAGCTGACTACGGTACAGGCTATATCAATGTTCAGTATCAGAACGTTGACGTAACCCGTGGTGACACAGTTACACTTACAGCAATGCCCAAGACAGGTTACAAGTTCGTTGGTTGGTATTCAGCTGACGGCACTTGCTTCACAACCAACACAACCTTCACAGTAACCGCAGCTATCGGTACTACTTACACAGCAGTATTCGATGCACTTGATTCAGGTTATTACTATGTAAACCACTATATCTATCAGGGTATTGGTACTTCTACCAACTATATCCCTGTTCCCAATGGTGGTAACGCACTCCTTTATGTTGGTATCAAGAACATCACAACAGGCGTTGAGAGCGGCTTCAGCCAGACCAACACAGCTTATGTTAAGGCTCAGGAAGGCGACGAGCTTCTCATCACAGTTGCTACCGATGCAATCGGTGCTGACGAGTTCTATGCATGGTACGTTGACGCTGTTGACAGCACAGGTACAACATTCGAAGAGGTTGGTGTTGATACAGACGACAACCTTGCAATGTCAGACGAAAACAATCCCTACTATATGTCCGGTGTCAACACCGTAGTAGGTGCTCAGGACAGAGTATACTTCAGCTTCAAGTACACTGTTAAAGACAGCGACTCCTTCAGCATGAACATCTACTCTGACCTTATCCACGTTTCTATCGACAGAATCCTTGTTTATAACTACAACGACCGTTACGGTAACGTTAAGAGCTACTACGTTCCTTATACTCTCAACCAGCAGGAGATTGATGGCTTTGCAGGCAACGGCTTTACTCCCATGAAGCCCGCTTACATCAGCTCACCCACAGACGAGTGGGAGAACACAGTTCTCGTAAATGCTCCTTACGTTGACGACTATTACAAGGATGCAACATGGATTATCAACCAGACAATGTTTGATACCCAGACCATCAGTCTCTGGGCAACTCACAACTATCCCACATACACCGTTACCTACACAGTAGGCGACACAGTTCTCGTTCAGAAGGTTCCCTACAACTCACTTGTTGAGATTGATGCTCGTGATCATTCCACAACAGCAAGAAATGCAGGCTTCTGGTACGAAGAAATCATCAAGAACGGCGTATATGACAAGGGTGTAGACATCATCCTCTGCTACGGTGCAACATATATGTACCGTGTAACCAAGGATATGGTTATCAATTATCAGGCAGTTGAGGAGTTTGACTTCAATATTATGATTGATGCTCCTGTTTACGGCCGTGAGCAGACAACCGATACCCAGGGTAACAACAAGAAGGATACTATCTACATCGACTACCTCAACAATATCCTTACTCCTTATATGTACGGCGATACCGATAAGGCTACCGGTGAGGTTTACGATACTGTTCACTTCGGCGGCGAGACTCTGGATGAATTCTGGGGTGCAGACCACGTAACAGTTGAGTCACTTATCGCAATGGGATATGAGCTTGAGTACGGTATGATTCTCGAGTGGGTAGGCGCAGGTCTTATCACTGAAACCAACACTTTTGAGATGGCTCAGAAGAAGGCTGAAAGCAACGGTTATGGTACTGCAACCGATGAGGAAACACTCAAGAATGTCATTAAGAACTACAGCGGTACTCCCAATATGGCAAATGGCGGCAAGTATTACACACTTCTCAGTGTAAACAACCCCACACTTACCAATAAGAACCGTTATCTGTTCACAATGACAATGAGCAATACCGAAAATAATCAGGGTAAGTTCTACAATGTATATGGTTACCTGAAGGTTAAGGCACCCGGTAGCGATACTTGGTCCTATTATACAAGTAACGTACAGACTCTGAATATTTACGAATGCGGCACAACCGAGGCAACTACAGAAGACAATACAACTTTTAATTAAGTGATACTTGACATTTTAAGAAAATGGATGTATAGTATTACTGTTAAGTAGGAGGTATTTTAAATGAAACTTACTTATATTTCTCCGGAAATAGAGATTGTTGAGTTTGCTTCTGGTGTGAGTGTTTTGGCTGCAAGCGAGCACGAGCCGGAGGATCCTATCGGCGGTAACGAGACAGTTCCTATTCCTGGCGACGATGATGATTACAATCCTTTTGCATAATCATCGCAAATAAATAATTAAATCAAAGTTGGGTGGATGTTTTACACATCCACCCTTTTGATTTTTTTGGCAAAATACTAAAAATTCTTGCAATTAAACTGATAATTTGTTATAATCTATGTAATAATCGATAATTGTGTCTTGGAGTTGTTGATATGAAGAAACCTCACTTGAATATTGCTTTGATTTCCTTGTCATTGCTCCTTGTTTTTGCCTTTTCCGTAATCCCTGTACTTGCTGCTACTTATGTTCAGGACGGAGACTGGAAGTATGAATACTCTGAACTCAGGGGAGAGTATTTTGTTGAGGAATATCTGGGCAATAACTCCCGCGTCGCAATTCCTTCATTGTTTCAGTCAAAGCATGTTTCCAAGGTGAACAATGCAGCTTTTATGGATAATAAAGTCATTGAATATATTGAGTTTCCGGCAACTCTCAGGGAAATTGAGATGAATGCTTTTTATGGTTGCACCTCTATCAAAAGCCTGATTATTACATCAGAGCTCGAGGTGATAGGGGACAATGCTTTCTATGGATGTAACTCCATAGGCAGTATTATCTTTGAAAATAACACTTCACTTAAATCAATTCCCGCCAATTGCTTCAACAGATGCTCAACCCTTACAACGGTATCAATTTCACAGGGAGTTGAAAGCATTGGAAATTACGCCTTTAATATGTGCTCAAAGCTTTCAGTTGCGATAATTCCGGCATCGGTGACCAGCATTTCCGAAACTGCTTTCAGCAAATGTGACAACCTTACCATCTACGGATGGGAGGACACCTGTGCACAGCAGTATGCAATGGATAATGAGATTCCCTTTATCTCTTTTGGTACCTATGTGGAGCCTACCGAGAAGCCTACTGAAACAGAGCCCGCTTCCACCGAAACAGAGCCTGTAGTTACTACTCCCTCTACTCCCGACGAGACAGAGCCCTCACAGACTGTCACAGAGAGTACTCTGCCTACGGACAGCACTGAGCCTTCTTCTTCCGAAACTGTCCCCGGTGATGTCACCGAGCCTTCAACCACAGAGACAGAACCTCAGACTTCTACCGCAAAACCCACTACACCTAAGAAGAAGTATTTAAAAGGGGATGTGGATTTGGACGAGAGAGTGTCTGTAAAGGATGCAACCCTTGTTCAGAAATTCTCTGCAGATTTGTCACCTCTTGATAATCTTCAGAAGTTACTTGCAAACTGCGACGGTACCGAGGGCATCAACGTAAAGGATGCAACTCTCATTCAGAAGTACTGTGCAGGCTTTATTAATCAGGGCAACGTTGGATCAGAGGTGTTCTTCTGATGGCACTCTACAGAATTGCAGATGTGGTGGTTAAGATGTCGCCATCTTATGAGGAAACTGCTCATTGGTACGAACCCTATCTGACAGAAGAGGTTGTCACTCCTGATTATGAGCTTACTGTCTCTCAGGAAGATATCGATTATTTCGTTGAAAACGGCTTGAATATAACACCTGCTATTGCAGAGAATATGTTGCTTTCAAGCAAGTTCAACCGACGTCTTCTGAAGTATTTTGGTGCATTTATTCACAGTTCAGCCCTTCTTTTTGATGGCAGAGTTTATCTTTTCTCTGCGGATTCAGGTGTAGGCAAATCCACCCTCACCTCAAGAATATGCAGACTCTATCCTGACAGGGCATCAGTAATCAACGATGATAAACCCTCAATCCGTATGATTGACAATAAATGTATAGTCTATGGCACACCCTTCGCAGGAGGTACCGACAAACAGATAAATACCTCTGCTGAACTTGGAGCCGTTGTTTTTATTGAACGAGGCGACGAAAATGAAATCAGCAGGATACCGTCATCCATGGCAATTAAGCTTTTACTTGCCCAGATGCATAAGCCGAAGACCCCTGCGGGAAATGACAGACTTTTGGGTATTCTGTCACAAATAATTGAAAACTACCCGTTTTATCTTCTCAAGTGTACTGATAGCGACGAGGCTGTTTGTGTAGCACTTGAGGCAACTAAACAGGTTTAATTACATTTAAGGAGAAATTTATATGAAAATCAAAGAAAATTTTATGCTCAGAAAAGTAGCAGATACCTATGTAGTAGTACCTGTAGGTGATGCAGTAGCCGAGTTCAACGGTATGATCAACCTCAACGAAGCAGGTGCTTTTCTCTGGCAGCTTCTTGAGAACGAAACAACCGCAGAGCAGGTAGTAGAAGCACTTCTTCAGCAGTACGATGTTGACGAGGCTACCGCCAAGAGAGATGTTGATAAATTCATTAATGAGCTCAAAGCAGCAAAACTTCTGGAAAATATCTGATGACTCAATATTCCTGCCTCGGCAGGAATATATTGCTTTTGGTAAACTACTGAATCTTAAGGAGATGCAGTTTTGAATAAGAATAAAATTAGTAAAATATTCGGCACTCTGACCGATAGTAAAAGCATCCGCTGGATACTCAGAAGCTCAAAAAAGCAACTGTTCAACCTGATTTTGCTGACAATTCTGAATATCCTCTTTGCAGTAATTGCAGTTGCAAATTCTTATATGCTGAAATTTGTAATTAACTCGGCAACAGGTACATATTCTTCAATTCCTGCCGAGCGACTGCAGGGAATAGCTTTCTTCGGTACAATTTTTGCGGCACTGATTCTTACCAGGTGTTTTATGTCAATATGGAGTAATCACCTTGTCTTCAAGATTACTGCCCGTCTGACTATTGATATGAAGACGGACCTATACAGCAGAATACTCAGAAAGAACTATGCCCAGATTACAAAATTTCATACCGGTGAGATGCTCAACCGTCTCAATAATGACGTCTCCACCATTACAAATGCCATTACCTCTCTGCTCCCGGGACTTGTATTTCTCATGTCCAAACTGGTGGGTATTTTTGTTGTGCTTTACAGCATTGACCCAATATTCACCCTTGCTTTCCTTGGAGTAGGAGTATTTGTCTTTGGCGTTTCGCTTATATTCCGCGGTGTGCTCAAGAAGTATCACAAGCTCATTCTTGAGACCGACGGTAAAGTCCGTTCCTTTATGCAGGAGACCCTTTCAAGCCTTCTGGTAGTGAAGATTTTCCGTTCAGAGGACAAGGTGGTTTCCACCGCATCAGAGCTTCAGGAGATTAATTACAAACGCAAGAGCAAGCGAAACATTATTTCTCTTACCACTCATGGCTCTTTCGGACTTGCTTTCAATGCCGCTTACCTTTTCGGACTTTTCTATTGCGGCTCAAAAATCGCAGTGGGCGACCCCTATATTACCTATGGTACATTATCACAGGTGCTGTCTCTGATTTCACAGATCAGCGCACCTCTCAATTCTCTCACATCTATTCTGCCCACCTATTATTCGGCACTTGGTTCAGCGGAGAGAATTATCGAGTTCGAGGAAATGGATGACGAGGTTGTCGTCAATGACGAAAATCTCAACGTCAGCGAGATTTATTCTTCCCTTGAGTCCATTGTATTTGACAACATCACCTTCAGCTATGACCGCGAGATGATATTCGACAGTGCAAACCTTGAAATAAACAAAGGTGACCTGGTTGTTATGACAGGTATCTCCGGAATAGGCAAGAGCACCCTCACAAAGCTCCTTCTGGGTGTATTTCCCATTGAGTCAGGTGAGATATATCTCAATATGAAAAATGGTGAAAAGCTTACGGTTGACTGTAATATGCGCCGCCTTTTCTCCTATGTACCCCAGGGCAACTTCCTTCTTTCGGGAACCCTTCGTGATAATATCATTTTCACCAGACCCTCCGCTACAGAGGAGGAAATTCAGTCGGCAATCAGCTTTGCCTGTGCCGATTTCGTCCGAGATTTGCCTGAGGGTCTTGATACCGTTATCGGCGAAAAAGGAATGGGACTTTCCGAGGGTCAGGTTCAGAGAATCGCCATAGCACGAGCTATCCTCTCTGAAGCACCTGTTATCCTTCTGGACGAGGCAACCTCTGCACTTGATGAAGTGACAGAACTCAAACTCCTTAATAATATCAAGAAACTTTCAGACAAGACCTGTGTTCTTATTTCTCACAAAAAAGCGGCAAATTCCGTCTGCAACAAAGAAGTCAGAATAATTGACAGAAAGATTACGGTAATAGATAATAATGAAAAGAGCAAAGCCTGAATTTCAAAATAACTTTTCATATCTGCTTAAACTGTTATCCTGTGTACTTAATGATACAACACCACCCGAGCCCAACGATGATACCGATTGGGCTTCGGTTTTTTCTATGGCAGAGTATCACGATGTCACAGGTATGGTTTACTGTGCCGTAAATAAGCTCCCAAAAGAGCTCCGCCCCCACGAGGATATCCTTATGAATCCCCGTGAGCAGTATCAAATCGGTATGGTGAGAGATATCAATATTGATATTGAGACAGAAAAACTCCTCTTCTCCCTTGGCAAAGAGGGAATTAAGGTGCTCCCGCTTAAAGGCTACGTCCTCAAAAAGGATTATCCCGAGGCTTCTCTGCGTACAATGACAGATGTGGATATTCTCTTTGACAGTTCTCAAAAAGCAAAGGCAAGGGAAATTCTTTCAGCCGGTGGGTATAGGATATTAAGCGACACAGAGGAAGAACTTGATGTTTTCAAAGAGCCCTTCCACCACTATGAATTCCACAGCGTTCTTGACACAACAGGAAGATTCACCTGTCATTTCTTCGAAAATGCCATGGAGCACGGCAGATTTGATGAGAATAACAGAGGCATCCTCAGTGCTGATGATTTCTATATCTATATGATAGAGCACTTCGCAAAGCATATGGAAGCAGGAGGCGCAGGTATCCGTATGGTTATGGATATCTACGTATTCCTCAAAAATCATAAATCTGAGCTCTCTGAAGAGTATCTTGAAAAAACCTTCACAGAGCTTAAGCTTCAGGATTTCCGAAAGGTTTCAGAGGAGCTTGCGTATAATTGGTTCTCACCCCAAAGTGAGCCTGAAACCGACAGCCTCGTAGCTGACTACATCCTCTGCAGCTGTACTTTTGGCAAGACCTCGGATGCTATTATAATCAAGAATCTCCGTGATGATAAGAGAAGCGGCAAAAAGTCATCTGCAGTTAAAAATATCTTCAGACGCATCATTCCCGGTTTTAACTTCATTGCAAATCAATATCCCGTTACCAGAAAATGCAAGGTTTTGTATCCCTTTATGATTCCGATGTATTGGATTCGCAGAATTTTTAAGTCCAAAAACGTCACTACTGTGAATTTCAGGCATTACCTCAAAACCTCTGACAGCGAAGAAGCTGTGAGACTCACAAGGATAATGAGGGAATTGGGGCTGGAGAGCAGATTATGAGGACTATCATATGAACGAGATAAAAACAGTAATATGGGATTTCAACGGTACACTCATAGATGATGCCGAGGCAGGAATTCTCGCTGTCAACGATATGCTCACAAAGCGTAGCCAGAAACCTATTGATAAGCTTCAGTATGCAGCAGCGGTGGATACTCCCATATGGAAATTCTACGAAAAAGTCTTTGTGAAGGGTAGCATAACTCCTGAGGAGGCAATGGTGGAGTTTGATACGGGATATGAAAAATACCTACCCGAGAATCCTCTTATGGAGGGTGCCTTGGAGATGCTTCGCTACTTTGAGGAAAAAGATATAAATCAACTTGTTGTATCCGCCTCCCACATTGACAAGGTGTCAGCAAGGCTCAAAGAGCTGAATCTTTACCACTATTTTGACAAGGTACTGGCTCATTCTGACTATAAAGCAGGGGACAAAACCTACCTTGCAAAAGAATACCTCAAGGAGAAATGTATTTCTCCCGAAAATGTAGTGGTGATAGGGGACTGCGTCTTTGACTATAATATGGCTGAGGGAATAGGTGCTTCTTGTATCCTCACCACCAAAGGTCACCAGACCCGACGGGAACTTTCACAGACTAAAGCTCTGATAGTCGACAGTCTCACAGAAATTAAGAATATAGTGTAAAATAAAAAATGCATCCTGCCTTTAAAGCGGGATGCATTAATTTTTTGTATATTTGATTATTCCTCTGTGTTCTTATTGGTCATAAGGTAGGAGAGTATCATCAGGCTTTCGCTGAGATGAACATTTTCAACTGTGCAATCAGGGTAATTCGCCTTGATATCAAAGTGGCTGAAATTCCAGAAGGTTCTCACGCCTGCGGAGTATAGCCTCTCCACAACGCTTTGAGCACCCAGAGTGGGTATGCACAGAAAAGCCACATCCACGGGGTTTTCCTTGATGAAGTCCACAACAGTAGCATCATCGCGGATTTCAATGCCTCTGAGCAAGGTGGATATTAGTTCGGGATTTTTGTCAAAGAGTCCCGAAACCTCAAAGCCGTATTTCTCAAAGTCAAAGTGGCACATAATGGCACGACCCAGATTTCCGACGCCGTAGATAACAACTTTCTTTTTCTTATCTATGCCGAGAAGCTCTTCAATCTTTTCCTTGAGAACAGCAACCGAATAACCGCAACCCTGCTGACCAAAACCGCCGAAACAGTTAAGGTCCTGTCTTACCTGAGAAGCGGTGAAGCCTAAAAGTTCAGAGAGGGTTTTGGAGGAAACCTTGTCTGTCTGATTCTGCTCAAGGGTTAAGAGACATCTGTAATATCTGGGAAGTCTGCGGATAACGGGCATAGAAATCTGTCCGTCTGTTTTGTTCATAAAAAGCCCTCCGTAAAATCAGCTCATAAGAGCAGTAAGACGCTTTGCGATCTCCTTGAGGAAGTCCTGGGTGTTGACCTTTCTCTTTTCTTCGAGGGTAGAGATAAGGTACATATCACCTGTCATAACACCTTCTTCAATGGTGTCGATGGTAGCCTTTTCAAGCATATCGGCAAAGTGCATCAGAGAAGCATTCTGATCAAGCTCGCCGCGCTTTCTGAGAGCACCACTCCATGCAAAGATGGTTGCAACAGAGTTAGTGGAGGTCTCCTCGCCCTTGAGGTGCTTGTAGTAATGTCTCTGCACTGTACCGTGAGCAGCCTCATATTCGTAAACGCCGTCGGGAGAAACCAGCACGCTTGTCATCATGGCAAGGGAGCCGAAAGCAGTAGCAACCATGTCACTCATAACGTCGCCGTCGTAGTTCTTACAAGCCCAGATGTAGCCGCCTTCGCTTCTGATAACGCGTGCAACAGCATCGTCAATGAGGGTATAGAAGTACTCAATGCCCGCCTCGGCAAATTTCTCTTTGTATTCATTCTCAAAGATTTCTGCGAAAATGTCCTTGAAGTTATGGTCGTAAATCTTGCTGATTGTGTCCTTTGAGGAGAACCACACATCCTGCTTTGTGGAGAGAGCATAGTTGAAGCAGCTTCTTGCAAAGGAAGCAATGCTCTTGTCGGTGTTGTGGATACCCTGAACAATACCGTCGCCCTTGAACTCCATAATAGTAGCTCTCTGCTCGTTGCCGTCCTTATCGGTTACACAGAGCTCTGCCTTGGAGCCGGCGAGAGCCTTCATCTCAGTGTTCTTGTAAACATCGCCGTAAGCGTGACGTGCAATGGTGATGGGCTTTGTCCAGGTGGGGATGTAGGGTGTAACGCCCTTCACAAGGATAGGTGCACGGAATACTGTACCGTCAAGAATTGCACGGATAGTACCGTTGGGAGATTTCCACATCTCCTTCAGGTCATACTCTGTCATTCTGGCAGCATTGGGAGTTATTGTAGCGCACTTAACAGCAACACCGTATTTCTTTGTGGCCTCTGCACTGTCTACAGTAACCTGATCATTGGTCTCATTTCTGTGAACGAGACCCAGATCATAGTATTCGGACTTGAGGTCAACGAAGGGGAGAATAAGCTCCTCTTTAATGAGTGCCCAGATGATTCTGGTCATCTCGTCGCCATCCATCTCGACGATGGGAGTAGTCATTTTAATCTTATCCATTGCTCTGCTCCTTTGTATAGTTTAAGAGACCGCCTGCAAGAATGATGTCTCTCATTCTCTGTGTCAGCTCACACTTTGCAGTGATAGTCTTGCCTGTGGTCTTGTTCTCGATAACAACGTCGCCGCCTTCTTCAACGATTTTGCGGATGTCGGGCATTACGATTTCGTTGCCAAGCATAATGTCGTCATAGTCTGCCTCGTTTGTGAATTCGAGAGGCAGAATACCTGCGTTGATAAGGTTAGCTCTGTGAATTCTTGCAAACGATTTTACAAGTACAGCCTTAACGCCCAGATAAAGAGGTGCCAGTGCGGCGTGCTCTCTGGAGGAGCCCTGACCGTAGTTTACACCGCCTACGATAATGGAAGAACCCATAGCCTTTGCTCTCTCGGGGAATTCCTTGTCACAAACTGTGAAGCAGTGCTGTGAAATAGCAGGAATATTGGAGCGCAGTGGAAGAATCTTTGCACCTGCAGGCATAATGTGGTCTGTGGTGATGTTGTCGCCGACCTTAAGTGCAACGGAAGCCTCGATACTCTCCTTCATAGGCTCGGTGGTGGGGAAGGGCTTGATGTTGGGTCCGCGGAGAACCTCAATGGAATCCATCTCTGCCTCAGTAGCAGGCTCGATAATCATATTGTCATTGATAAGGAACTTTTCGGGGAGAGTAATCTCAACAGCTTCACCCAGAGTTCTGGGGTCTGTGAATACACCTGTGAGTGCAGATGCAGCAGCTGTTTCGGGAGATACAAGGTAAATCTGACCGTCAGCAGTACCGCTTCTGCCCTCAAAGTTTCTGTTGAAGGTTCTGAGGGAGATACCTGCGCTGTTGGGGGACTGACCCATACCGATGCAAGGACCGCAAGCACATTCGAGAATTCTTGCACCTGCTGCAATGAGGTCTGCAAGAGCACCGTTCTGTGCCAGCATATTGAATACCTGCTTACTGCCGGGAGCAATAGAGAGAGAAACCTTGGGAGAAACAGTCTTGTCTTTGAGGATAGCGGCAACGCGCATCAAATCAAGGTAAGAGGAGTTTGTGCAGGAGCCGATGCAAACCTGATGAACTTCTTTTGCTCCGATTTCTTCAATAGTCTTGATATTGTCAGGGCTGTGGGGACAAGCTGCCATAGGAACAAGAGTTGAAAGGTCAATGTCAACAACCTTGTCATATACTGCATCCTCATCAGCGGAAAGCTCAATCCAGTCCTCAGCTCTCTGCTGAGCCTCAAGGAAGCTCTTTGTAATTTCATCAGAGGGGAAGATAGATGTAGTGGCACCAAGCTCTGCACCCATATTTGTGATGGTTGCACGCTCGGGAACGGTGAGGGTCTTAACGCCTTCGCCGCCGTACTCAATAATCTTGCCAACGCCGCCCTTTACAGAGAGCTGACGGAGTACTTCAAGAATAATATCCTTTGCGGATACCCAGGGCTGGAGCTTGCCTGTAAGGTTTACTCTTACCATTTCGGGCATAGTGATGTGATATGCGCCGCCGCCCATAGCGACAGCAACGTCGAGACCGCCTGCACCGATAGAGAGCATACCGATACCGCCGCCTGTGGGGGTATGGCTGTCAGAGCCGATGAGGGTCTTGCCGGGCTTTGAAAATCTCTCAAGGTGTACCTGGTGGCAGATGCCGTTACCGGGACGTGAGAAGTAGATACCGTGCTTTTTGCAAACAGACTGGATGAATCTGTGGTCGTCGGCATTTTCGAAACCTGTCTGAAGAGTGTTGTGGTCTATGTAAGCAACGCTTCTCTCGGTCTTTACTCTGGGCACGCCCATAGCCTCAAACTCGAGGTATGCCATAGTACCTGTGGCGTCCTGTGTGAGGGTCTGGTCAATTCTGAGAGCAACGTCGGTGCCCTTGACCATTTCTCCTTCAACAAGATGTGCTTTAATGATTTTTTCTGCAATAGTATATCCCATTTGGAATCCTCCTTAAAAATTTGCACATATATGTATATTATATAACAATTAATACAGGTTGTAAAGAAAAAATCCTCTGACACCCGCTAATATCCTGTTAACAGACGGTTAAATTTTCATATAATATTACTATAGTAATTATTGTCGTAATATGGTATAATCCTATGCTGGAATAATAAAAAGGACTTGATATAAATGGCAAGAAACGAAAAACTGAGAAATGTAGCAATTATTGCCCACGTTGACCACGGCAAAACCACCCTTGTTGACCAGCTTCTGCACCAGAGTGGTATTTTCCGTCAGAACGAGGTTGTAGCAGAGCGAGTCATGGACTCCAACGACCTTGAGCGTGAGCGCGGAATTACAATTCTTTCCAAGAATACCGCTGTAATGTACGGCGATGTTAAAATCAATATAGTTGATACCCCCGGACATGCAGACTTCGGCGGTGAGGTTGAGCGTATACTTATGATGGTAGACGGTGTACTCCTACTTGTTGACGCCTTTGAGGGTTGTATGCCCCAGACCCGATTCGTTCTCAAGAAAGCTCTGGGTCTTAAGAAAAAAGTTGTGGTTGTCGTCAACAAAATTGACCGTCCCGGTGCACGACCCCTTGAAGTTATCGACGAGGTCCTTGACCTCTTTATCGAACTTGGTGCCGACGAGGACCAGCTTGAATTCCCCGTAGTCTATGCATCCGGCAGAGACGGTTTTGCAATGCTTTCTCCCGATGAGGAGGGCAAGGATATGCGTCCCCTCTTCGATAAGATTATTGAGGAAATCCCCGCTCCCGAGGGCGATTTTGATGCACCCCTGCAGCTTCTCCTTTCCAATATCGACTACGACGAGTATCTTGGCAGAATCGGCATCGGCAGAGTTGAGCGCGGCAGTATCAAATCAGGACAGCAGGCAATCCTCTGCACTCGTGACGGTGAGGAAAAGCGGGTTAAAATCGCAAAGCTCTATCAGTTTGAAGGTCTCGGCAGAGCCGAGTGTGAGAGTGCTACTGTGGGAGATATCGTCAGTGTAAGCGGCATCGGCGATATCAATATCGGTGAGACTATCTGTGCCGCCGATGAGGTAGAGCCCCTGCCTTTCATCAAGATTGACGAGCCTACCGTTTCAATGAACTTTATTGTCAACAACAGCCCCTTTGCAGGCAGAGAGGGTAAGTTTGTCACATCAAGAAATCTTCGTGACAGACTTTTCCGCGAGGTTGAGACCAACGTTGCACTCCGTGTTGAGGAGACAGACTCCACAGATACCTTCAAGGTATCAGGCAGAGGCGAACTTCACCTCTCAATTCTCATTGAAACAATGCGCCGCCAGGGCTATGAATTTCAGGTATCCCGTCCTCAGGTAATCACCAAGGTTATCGACGGGGTAACCTGTGAACCTGTTGAATACCTTATGATAGAAGTCCCCGAAGCTTATGTTGGTGCAGTTATGGAGAAGCTTGGTGCAAGAAAAGCCGAGCTTGTGAATATGGGTACCCGCGAGAGTTCAATGACTCATATCGAGTTCAGAATCCCCTCCCGAGGTCTTATGGGTTATCGCCCCGAATTCCTCACCGATACCAACGGCAATGGTATTATGAACAGCGTCTTTGATTGCTATGAACCCTTAAAAGGAGAAATTATTACCCGTCACAAAGGTTCTCTTATTGCACATGAATCAGGTGAGAGCGTTGCCTACGGCCTCTATCAGGCACAGGAGCGAGGCAGACTCTTTATCGGTGCAGGCGTTGAGGTCTACGAGGGTATGATAGTAGGCGAGAGCCCCAAATCCGAGGACCTCACCGTCAATGTCTGCAAGCGAAAGCATATGACCAATACCCGTGCATCAGGTTCCGATGATGCTCTCAAGCTTATTCCTCCCACAATTCTCTCTCTTGAGCAGTGCCTTGAGTTCATTGCCGATGACGAGCTTGTGGAGGTAACCCCCGAATCTATCCGTATGAGAAAAACCATACTTTCAAAGGAATTAAGAATGAAGAAGGCTTTCCGTAAATGACTTATGTAATCCTTGACTTGGAGTGGAACTCCGCTTACAGTAAAAAACAGAATAGATATATTAACGAGATTTTCGAGTTTGGTGCTGTAAAGGTTGATGAGAGAATGCAGCTTCTTGATACATTCTCCGTTTACATCCGTCCCACAGTAGGTAAGCAGATCAATCCCTTTGTGAAGAAGCTCACCAGCGTATCCTTTGAAACTCTCAAAGAAGCAGAGGATGATTTCTTCAGCGCGATGAAGAAGTTTTCATCTTTCCTCGGTGACAGCGTGCTGATGACATGGAGTAACTCCGACCTGCTGGCACTTCTGGATAATCAGGCGTATTTCACGGGCGGCAGCCATCTGCCTTTCCTTAAGAAGTATTGCAATCTCCAGAGTTACTGCGAGCACCGCCTTGGTGTCGGCAGCGCATCCCGTCAGCTTGGGCTCTCCACCTGTGCCGAGCTTATGAGTATAAGTGTTGATAATATGGAGCTTCACCGTGCAAGCGACGATGCATATTTAAGCTATCTTTGCCTCAAAAAGATATTCAAAAAATCCCTCCTTGATGAATTTATCGAGGATGCCGAGTGCGAGGAGTTTTATCACAAACTTACCTTCAAATCAAAGAATATCACGGATTTGAAGAGCCCTCTAGTTGACCGTTCCCAGATGTTTTTCGACTGTCCCGAGTGCGGCGTCAGATGTATCCAGAAGACCAAGTGGAATGTAAAGAGTCGTAGCTTCAAGGCATACTTTATGTGTCCCGAGTGCAAAAAAGAGTTCACAGGACAGGTGAGTGTCAAGCAAAAATACGAGGGTATTGTGTTCACCAAAAAGCTTCGCGAGAAAGTTCAGAATCCCGAAGACAATAATGCTGAGGTGACTTCAGATACCGAAGCAAAACCCTGAATAACAAAGACCGCAGATTGGATTATCTGCGGTCTCTTTTTTGTGTGAAATATAAAAATAGAACAAATATTCGAAAAACTATTGAAAAATCGGAAATAGTGTGTTAGTATATATTTGTGAGAAATTCTCCCACATTATAACGAATACGGCCCCAATTTGTTATGAGATGAAGTTAAACGAAAGGAAGATATGAAGAATGGATTACCTTAAATGGTCGCAGGAATACTACGAGGAGGCTGAGAAGATTCTCAGAAACATAGACATACTCAAAGAAAAGCAGAAGAACGTACCCCAGGATGAGCGCCAGACCGTCGCCGAAAACATCCTCCGATTGAGAAGCATCTACTATGAATGTATCCACACAGCAGGATATCTTGCTTCCAGAGCCGAGGAGAGGGCTTGCGATGTGGCGTGAAACAACCGTATCCGACCAGTATCATTTTGATATGGCGGCATACCGTGATTATTTCAGCTGTGATGACAATTCCAAGGATAAAAGGCAGATGCTGTCCATACTGGGCAAAGCTTTGGAATCCGAGCTTACAGAGCGACAGCGGTACTGTCTGGAGGAATACTACCTCCGTGGCAGAAAGATGAAGGATATCGCCGAAAACCTTAATTTAAGCCCTTCCACGGTGACCCGTCATATCCGCCGCGCTACCGAAAAGCTCCGCCATATTGCTGATTATTATCATCATTAGAGAGTAAAAAACAAGCCTTTCCAAATATCGGAAAGGCTTGTTTTGATGTTTAAGCATTGTTAGAAATCAGAGCGAAAAATCCTCTGCACTGAACTTTTCCATAACCATCATGGGAGAAACCTTTCTCATGACGGGATTATAGTTAAACTTGGAGCATTTGCCCTTTTTATTTATGGATTTTTTGAATTTACAGAAATTCTTGCCTCCCTCTACAACGCAGTTCTGACAGTAATCGCAGGAAGGTCGGATATCGGCACCCAGAAAGGGTCTTTTTTTCTTGAACATGGGGATTCCTCCAATTCAGAGAATCATTATGTAAGGAATTATATCATAAAGATTATTGTGTTGCAAGTAGATTTGTTATATAATGAACCTATCATAATGTGGAGGTATAATATGAATTTCAAATCTGAAGTGATGAGCCTTGTGTCGGGAGATGTGCCGTACCTTAAATACAACAGGCTATCTGAAATAGATTTCATAACCCACGCTTTTTCTACCCGCCTCGGCGGTGTCTCATCAGGGGAATTTACCTCGATGAACCTCTCATTCGGCAGGGGAGACAGCGATGAAAACGTCAGGGAGAATTACAGACGTATCGCCGATGCCATAGGTGTAACCTTTGACTCACTCACAGCCTCGGCACAGGTTCATGAGAGTATAGTCAGACGCGTTACAAAAGAGGACCTCGGTGTGGGAATATACCGCCCAAAGGATATGCCCTCGGTGGATGCTTTGATTACAAACGAAAAGGGAGTTACCCTTGTCACATACTATGCTGACTGCACGCCTGTTTTCTTCGTGGATACCGCGAAAAAGGCTCTGGGACTTGCCCACGCAGGATGGAGAGGAACTGTCCTTGATATTGCAGGGGAAGTAATCCGCAGTATGCAAAGGGAGTTTTCCACAAATCCCGAGGATGTAGTTTGTGCCATTGGTCCCGTAATCGGCAAATGCTGTTATGAAGTGGACTCAGATTGTGCAGAGAATTTCAAAAGACTTTTTGATTCAGACAGCGGTGTGTATCAAGAAGGTGACAGAGAGGGAAAATATATGATAGACCTTGCCCTTTCAAATAAGCTTCTTTTGATGAAGGCAGGTGTCAGAGAGGAAAATATCGTAATCTCTGACCTGTGCACCAAATGTAACTCGGACCTTCTCTGGTCTCACAGAGCCACAGGAGGAAAGCGTGGCACTATGTCAGCGTTCCTTGCACTTAAGTAAAAGCAAAACCGACATCAGCGTTGAGCGATGTCGGTTTTTCATTTTGTGTTATATTGAGAGCTTTCCGCCCTTTTCAAACCATACCTTATTTGATACGAATTCTCTGCCCGACAGATAGGCGAGGGGGGAGTTTTCAATATCTGTGAAAGCGAGCTTGTATGCGTGCAGAGCCTGACCTGTGTGACCCTTGATTCTCAGCGGTTTTGCTCCGTATTTTGTATCCCCCAGAAGGGGTGTTTTCATTGATGCAAAGTGTGCACGTATCTGATGTGTCCTGCCTGTGACCAGCTCCACCTCACAGAGAGAGTATCTGCCGTTTGTATCAAGCAGGGTATATCGGGTGAGAACATCCTTGCCGTCAGAACCGTTTTTATCAATGCTCACCTTGTTTTTCTTTTCATCTTTAGTGAGGCTTCCTTTAAGCTCCCCACGGGGCTTTTTTGGTGTGCCTTCACACACCGCAAGATACCTCTTGTCAATTCTTCTTTCTTTGATAATCAGGTTAAGCTCCTTCAGAGCCTCGGCATTCTTTGCGGCAATTATGAGGCCCCCCGTGTTTCTGTCAAGTCGGTTTGCCACAGCAGGAGCGAAGGAGTTTTCCTCTCTCGGGTTATATTCACCTTTGTCATAAAGGTAGTGCTGAACCCTTGCCACAAGAGAATCGAAGTGATAGTTTTTGTCAGGGTGTGCAAGCAATCCCTCGGGCTTGTCTATAATAATGATATTTTCATCCTCATATACAATGGGGAAGACCTTGGGTGCTTTCATAAATTCAAACTCGTCATACTTTGCCTCAAAGAACTCGTCCTTGATATAGAAGGTGAGCACATCTCCCTCTGAGAGCATATCATCCGCCGCACACTTCTTGCCGTTGAGCTTGATATACTTTGTGCGGATATAGCGATACATCAGGGATTTGGGCATAGTTCTGAATCTTTTGGAAAGAAATTTCTGAAGGCTCTGCCCCGAATCGTTTTTGTTTACAGTCAAAGTTCTCACAAAACCACTCCGTTCAAAAGCATTATATCAGCATAGGCATAGTTTTTCAAGGCAAAAATATGTTATGCTTTATCAACAATAATGACCATAATAAAATGTGAATTCCTACAAAATTTCATTGATGCAAAAATCCACGTTTGAAATTTAATTTGAAAGGTACTACTATATAGTTAAGTAATCACAAAAGGAGTGGATTATATTGAAAAAGACAGCAAAAGTTACATCAATTCTGTTGGCAGTTTTGATTATTATGTCGGCATTTTCCATGATGTTTACTGCAAATGCGGCACAGGGCGACATCATTTATTTCGAAAAACCTGCCGATTGGAATGACCCTGTTTATATTTATTGGTGGGAAGGCTCAGGCACACCCTCCTGGCCGGGCAGAAAAATGACCGATATGGGCGGCGGAGTTTATTCCTTCACCGCAACCACCGCAATTACAAAATTCAACATCAATGACGGCGGTGCAGAAAATGTCAATAATCCTCATCAGACCGTAGACCTCAGCTGGCCGGGCAAGGATAAACTTGGGGTTGTGGGAAAATCCGCAGGTGCGAACTCCTACGGCAACGAGTGCTGGAATCTTAACTGGACCGAATTCAAGGGACTGGGTCTTTCAGTCGGTGCCGATACCGACAGCTGTGATTTCCTTGGCTCCCTGACTGTAACCCTGAAGGCAAGCTCTGCCACCTCTGCATTCTACAGCATCAACGGCGGCGAGAAAATTGCGTTCGAAGACGGCGACAAGATTACTATAGGAGCCGATGGCGAGGCAGGAGACATATTTACATTAAGTCTCGAAGCTACCGACGGTACCGAAACTAAAAAAGCCGAGTATCAGTATATCAAAACCGACACACCCGTAGCTGATGCAATAGTATATTTTGACAACTCCGAATTTGGTTGGGAGAATGTATACTGCTATGCCTACGGCACCAAGGAAAACGGCAAATGGCCCGGCAAAGCAATGAGCTTTGATGAAAAATCAGGCTATTACTATATTACCTTTGACGCATCCTTCAAGTCCGAGAACATCATCTTCAACGACGGTGAGGATGGTGATATCAACCCGGATGCACAGCAGTATCCCAAGGCATCGGGACTTCCTATGAATACTGGAGACTCAAAGCTCCTCACAAAAGAGCTTCAGTGGATAGACTACGGCAAGCCTGATTCAAAGCCCTACGGCTTTGCATATACCGCATCAGGTACAAAATTCTCCACCGAGACCATCAATGTGGATATTGACCTTAAAAACGCGTCAAGAGGTACATATTCCATTGACGGCGGAAGCGAGGTGGAGTACACCGAGTGCACCACTATCACAGTAGGCGAAGGCAAAATCGGAAATTCCGATATCACCCTCACTCTTAAAGCAATGAATGATAAGGGTATATCCACCACAGCAACTCTTACATTTACCAAGACCTTCAGCCGCACCGAAACTACATTCTCCTCTCCCTCCGACGGTCACACCACCGAGGCAACAGGCGGTAACTATGCCACCAACCCCTTTATGCAGCTTGGTGCAAACAAGACCGTTACAGTTGACGGTGACCCCTCCGACTGGGACAGCTCAATGCTTATAGCTCAGGGCGTTGCCAACGATGACCCCAGAGTATATATGCCCTCTTCAATTCACGAGCGTTCCGTTGACGATTATGCTCTCTATGCCGCATGGGATGACAGCAACCTCTACTTTATGTGGGAGATGGCAAATGTCAGCGCAATTCTTGGCGGCAATGATATCTTCTCCGCACAGAAGCCCAACGGCTCCATCTGGAATCCCGGACTTCCCGTATA
Source organism: Ruminococcus sp. (assembly GCA_017395925.1). Classification (GTDB taxonomy): domain Bacteria; phylum Bacillota; class Clostridia; order Oscillospirales; family Acutalibacteraceae; genus Ruminococcoides. Next base: position 20,406 of record JAFQNJ010000065.1, read on the forward strand.
TATGGTATTAAGCATTGACCCCGAGAAGCACGCAGAGGGCAAAGCGCGTGAACTTGATGTAAAGAGCAATACCTGGATAGAGTCTGACAGCGTATGGGGAAGCGGAATTTCCTTTGACACAAACGTAGATACCTTCATAGCATTTGATTCCGCCAATACCAACGGCGGTGCCGCAATTATTCCTCTTGATGATGAAGGCTTCTTCAATTACACCGAGTCTGTCAACATCGGCAGACCCAATAACTATGCAGGTACCCCTAACAACAACGGCTTCAAAATTGCTTGGGATTACGGCACCCTTTCCAAGGAAATTATCGGTATCAACGGTTTCGGAGGAAGCCGTGAGATAGGTGATACCTACGATGAAAACTCAAACTGGATTAACTTCTTTGACAAAGGCTACAAGAAGGATGCTGGCTTCATCTACGAGATAGCAATTCCCCTTGAGCACCTTGGTATCGACAAAACCTACATTGAGGAAAATGGAATCGGTGCAATGCTTATCTCCACCTACGGTACATCCGCAATGAACACCCTGCCTCACGATCCCACAGTTCTTGACAATGCCGATCAGGAGTACAGCTTCGACCCCTCCACATCTCACGAAAAAGAGGATGCCGACCACATCACAGTACCCCTTGCAAGAATAGGCGCACTGCTCTCTGACACCGCTGTAAACGAAGCACCTCTTGAGGTGAACTTCGGTACCGACAAAGCCGCCGCACAGGGTGTTAATACAGAACTCACCTTAAAGGCAGAAGCTTATAACGGCGAAGCACCCTATATATATTCATTCAGTGTAAACGGCGAGAAAATCTCTGCAGACGGAAATAAAGCATTGTGGACTCCCACAGAAAAGGGCGTATACACTTTGTCTGTCACCGTTACCGATGCCAAGGGCAAAATCGTGTCTTCAGATAAAAAGTTCACAGCAGGCGAGGAGGTAGAGGTAATAATTCCTCCCACAGAACCTGATACTGAACCCGATACCCCCACAAAGCCCTCTACTCCCGACACCGAAAAGCATCTCCTCGGCGATGCAAACCTTGACGGCACAGTCAACGTCAAGGATGCAACCCTTATCCAGAAGCACGTGGCAGGAATCTCTGCTCTCACAGGTGTGGCACTCACCACCGCTGATAGCGACCTTGATACAAAAATCACCGTTAAGGATGCAACTGCTATTCAGAAATTTGTAGCAGGACTTACAGTCAAAACCCCTGTTGGCGAAAATATCTAATGTGTTGAAAAGAAGGTAATAACAATGCCCAAGAGTTCCAAAATACTAATTCGTGTTCTTCTGTATTTTGTATCTCTCTTTATAGTGGTAACTTTCTCTTTAGCTATCGGTATCATTGGTTCTTCTGTGTATGATATTGTTTCAGTTGATAAGTACTCTGCAAGCTCCAGGATTATGGTAAAGTTTGATGATGGAGAAGCATCTGACGATAATTTCAGTGCAACAGGGGAAACAATAACCGATATTCAGAATCTTGCGGAAAACGTAAGCGTAGTCTTCAAGTACTCACAGGAGATACAGGATGTTATTCCTGCCGGGTACGAAATTGAAATAGAGAGTATTGAGAATTCCAACATACTTGAAATTACCGTAACAGGTGCGGACCCTCATACTTGTGCTGATACCGCTAATGCCATTGCGGTTGTTTCACCCGAGGTTTTTGCAAAATATTTTAGGGATGTAGCAGCCCTTACTTTCGGTGGACCTGCAACACCAAACTATATGCCTATAAATAGCGGAAGAAGGGCATTTATAAACATAACACTTATTTCAGCGGCGGTGCTTGCGGTAGCGGCAGTAAGCGTTATTGTTACTATAGAGCTTATTATTTTCTCCATAAAGAAGCACAAGGCAAAAATCTCACAATAAATCCTTCACACATTCCCGCTCACGGCATAGTATACCTCAGAGGTGATGCTGATGAGACACGCGGGCTGCGGATGTGCAGTTTCCTTTGCGGCAGGACTGCTGGTTGCCAGTTGTCTGCCCTATGAATTTGTCGTGGTGGTAGCGGCTATCACCATAATAATACTCTGCATAATTTTCAGGAGGCGTTGGTGTTGAAGGTAGTAGTTGTTGACAATCCCCGTTTTATATCCTTTATCCTCAGAAAGATTTACAAAATCAAAAAGCAACCCAAAGAATCGGATTAAACATACGTTTTTTGGAGCAAATTACATCGGCGCTCGGGTATCCTCAGGGATGCTCGGGTGCTTTCTTTTATCAGGAGAATATTTATAAGTAAGCCGATGGCAAAAATTTGCCTAATATCCATAAATTATGCAAAATTATCTTGCATATACTGACAATATTTGTTACTATAAAATTGTACTAATATAAAGGAGGATTTTTTGAAATGAAAGCAACACGCAAGTTTATTTCACTTTTACTTACAGTGCTTATGGTAGTTTCAACAGTGGCAGCTGTGGGCATTACCGTATCCGCTGCAGGTGACACAGTTTATGTCAAGGTTCCCTCAAGCTACGGTACCCCCAACTGCTATATGTGGAACTCTTCTTCTGACCAGGACGTAGCATGGCCCGGTACTGCTATGACCGCAGAGGGTGACGGCATCTATTCCTACACCCCCTCAAAGTCCTTTGCCAATGTTATTTTCAACAATGGCTCCGGTCAGACCGCAGACCTTACTTTCCCCGGCGCAGGTAACATCTACAATATGGAGACAAACTCCTGGGAACCCTATATTCTCGGACCTACAGTGCCTTTTATCACTTTAAGCAAGAAGGATGGCGCTTCATTCAAGACCGAGACCTTAAAGGTAACCGTTACTGCAAAGAACGCTGACTCTGCATACTACACAGTAGACGGCGGCGCACAGGTATCCTTCACCGATTCCGTTGATGTAGTCCTCGGCGCAAACACAGCAGTAGGCTCCACAGTTACACTCTTTGTTTCTGCTACCAATGCAAACGGTGAAGCAACCGCATCTGCTACATATACAAAGAAAGAGGCTTCCTCTGCAGGCGGCTCAGGCTCCGACGGCTCCACAGCTCCTGCTCTCGGCGGCTACTATGCAACCAACCCCAACGGACAGGTAGGCCAGAACGCATCCATCACTATCGACGGCTCTATCTCCGATTGGAACAGCTCAATGCTTATTGCACAGGGTGTTGCCAACGATGACCCCCGTGTATACCGTCCCAGCTCAATGCACGAAATCGCTATTGACGACTATGCTCTCTATGCAGCATGGGACAGCAGCAACCTCTACCTTATGTGGGAAGTAGCAAACGTTCAGGATGCTATCGCTCCTATGGACAACTTCCCTCTGACACAGGGTAACCTCTGGATTTACAACCTCCCTGTATTCTTCTACTTCAGCACAGACCCCTCCATTGAGGGCGACGGCACAGTAGCATCCGGCGGCACAGTATGGGATAGCGGTATCACTCTTGATGCAAACATCGACACAGTCGTTGCTATCTCCACAAATGCTTCCAACGGTCCCTTCGTTTACAAGGCAAACGATGACGGCAAGATTGTTTACAACGAGACCCGTCATAGCAATATCAAGATTGAGTGGGGCAACTCCACACTCAGCCAGAATCTCTACGGTATCGATGAGGGCTACGGTCATTACAATAACCGTCTCCCCGGAGATACTCTTGACGAGTCCTCCAAGTGGATTGATTTCTATGCAGATCCCGAGCACAAGAAGTCTCTGGATATGTTCTACGAGATGTCAATTCCCCTCGATCTCCTCGGTATTGACGATTCTTACCTTGAGCAGAACGGTATCGGTCTTATGAAGGTTTCCACCTTCGGTACTTCCGCTGTCAACACACTTCCTGCTGACCCCTCAACATGGGACAATGCTGCAGAGGAGTACACCAAAGACCCCACAACATCTCACGAGAAAGAAGACTCTGACCACATCACAGTTCCCCTTGCTCGTATAGGCGCTCTTCTCTCAGGCGGCAACACACCCATTACACCTCCTGACAAGCCCACAGAGCCCACCACTCCCACAACCCCCACAACTCCTACCAATCCTACAACACCTACAACACCTACTACACCTACAACACCTACTACACCCACAACTCCCACCACACCTCAGCCCTCAAAGCCTGAAGGTGGCGTTGACAGCAAGTACTACCTTGGTGATGCAAACCTTGACGGTATCGTAAACGTTAAGGATGCAACACTTATTCAGAAGGTAACTGCAGGTCTTGAGAGAGCGTTCAAGGATGAAGCTTTAGTTTGTGCCGATGCTGACGTTGATACAGAAGTCAATGTTAAGGATGCAACTGCTATCCAGAAGTATGTAGCAGGTCTTCCTGTCAAGACTGCTATTGGCGAGCCTATCGTTATCTGATTGGTAATATGATAAACTTTCCACCGTTTCCACGTGAAGCGGTGGATTTTTTTATTTCAGTCATAATGTTGCCCTCTCCTTAATAGAATGTTGTAGAACATAAAAGGAGAGAGAAAAAATGGATTACAAGCTTCAAGAAAATCAAGTGTTTACTGCCGAGGTAACGGCTGATAATGTGACCCAACAGAGTGTTGATATGGATTTTACCCTGCCTGACTACTGTGCAGATATTGAAAAAATACTGAAATGCATCCTGAATGTACGTATATTTTCAAAGAATTCAAGTGCAGGCGTTTTAAGGGTGGACGGCGAGTCAAAGGTAACTCTGCTCTATACGGACAAGGGACGCAAGGCGCTGAGGTGTTTTGAACAGTGCTCTCCGTTCTCGGTAAATCTCAATATTCCCGAGGATGCAGGCGACTCCATAGTCGATGTGGTTGTGAAACCTGAGTATATCAACTGCAGAGCATTGACCCCAAGACGACTCAGCGTCCACGGTGCATTTTCGCTGAGAAGTCGCCTGACCGAAAGAAAGCTGTTGCCTCTTTATTGCGACTGTGACGCAAGTGATTTACAGATAAAAAGGGAAGAGACAGCTGTCTGTGAACCCTGTATCTTTTCTCAGGACAGATTTTCAGTGAGCGAAGCCGCTACATTCAATATGAAAACAAAGGTAGAGACCATTGCTGACACTCATCTCAGCGCTACCCTTACGGACTATTCTCTGTCATCGGACCGCCTCACAATTAAAGGCGAGCTTACCCTCAGAATGCTCTATATCACCGATGCATCTACCGGCGAAGTTGACAGGTATGTATGTGCATTTCCTTTTACCGAGACCCTGCGTGTCAATAATGAGGAGTGTGATGTGTTCCATATCAACCTGAGCATTATGTCCTACGATGTTACCCTGCGCTCCGAGGCACTTTCGGATAATCCTGCCGTATGTGTGGAGGCAACTCTTTCGGCAGATACCTTCGGTTTCAGGAGAAAAAGCGGTGAATATATCGCTGACGCATACTCACTTTCCTGTGCCACAGAACCACGGTTCGATAAAATGGGGATTACAACCGATGTGCTGTCCCATACCGCTGAGTTTTCACAGAAGCAGACCTTGATGCTGGGTGACAGGAATATTGTGAAGATAGCCCACATCCTCTGGTCAACTCCTGAACTCAGAGCGGAGTTTGAATCCGATGTTAAACTCAGCGGTAAAGTTGACGTCTGTATCCTTGCCGTTGACGAGGAGGGTGAGCTTTTGTGCATCGACCGTCAGGTGGATATTTCTCAGGTTCTTGTCCCCGAGTCAGACTTTACCCATATGGCGGCTATGTCCGCAGACCTTAGTAACCTCAGTTATCGCATAGGAGACAACAACGACATAGAACTGGGCATCAAAATAAATATTAGTGCTTTACTATTAAGAAAAAATACAATATCTCAAATCAGCGATATAGCTCCGGTTGCTGAGGAGACTCCGTTTAACCGAAAACCTCTGACTTTGTATTTTGCCTCAGCGGGTGAGAATGTGTGGGAAATCTCCAAGGGCTATCGAGCATCTTATAATTCTGTTCTGGAAGAAAACAATCTATCTCAGCAGATACTTTCTGCCGATACAATGCTTATGATAGTATGATAAATTAGGGGCGGCTTCGGCTGTCCCTTAAATATTTCTGTCATATCACAAGTGAGTCTTACATATATTTAAACATCAATCAGAAATTAGGTGGAGGCAAAGCAATGGAACAGAGAAACATCTACGAAGACATAGCTAAAAGAACCGGCGGAGACATATATATCGGTGTGGTGGGACCTGTCAGAACAGGCAAGTCAACCTTTACCAAGCGTTTTATGGATACTCTGGTGATTCCCAATATCGCCGATGAGTTTAGTCGTGAGAGGGCACGTGACGAACTTCCCCAGTCGGCACAAGGCAAGACCATAATGACCACGGAGCCGAAATTCATCCCCGAAGACGCTGTGGAAATCGACCTTGGAGACAATGCACATCTCTCGGTACGGATGATAGACTGCGTGGGCTATATTGTCCCTGAGGCTCTTGGCTATATGGAGGATGAGGTTCCCCGAATGGTTAAAACCCCTTGGTTTTCCGAGGAAATTCCTTTTGACAAAGCTGCAGAGTATGGTACCAGAAAGGTTATAACGGACCACAGCACCATAGGTCTTGTAATTACCACTGACGGCACGGTGGGGGAGCTTTCGAGGGATTCTTACATAGATGCAGAGGAGAGGGTAATAAGCGAACTCAAGAGCATCAATAAACCCTTCATTATTCTTCTCAATTCACGCTATCCCGCATCAGCAGAAGCTCAGACTATGGCAGGGGAGCTTGCCATGAAGTATATGGTCCCCGTAATTCCTATTTCATCTCCGGAGCTTTCGGAAAATGAGATAAAGAGAATTCTCGCTCAGATACTGCTGGAATTCCCTATTACCGAGATTGATGTGGATATCCCTTCTTGGATAATTTCACTTCCCAAGGAGCACTGGTTAAAATCCTCGGTTATGAGCGATATAATGAAAGCGGCAAAGGATATGTCAAAACTCCGCCAGGTTCAGGAGATGGCTGAGGCAATCTGTGCAAATCCCTACATTGATGCATCTCGTCTTGCATCCATAGACCTTGCCACAGGAAAAGCGGAAATAGGTGTGTATATCACTCCGGGTCTTTTCTATAAGGTTTTAAGCGAAGAGACAGGACTGGATATTCCCGATGAAAAGGCACTCCTTGAGAGTTTTTCTGACCTTAAAGAGAAGGAAAACCGCTACGAGAGAATTGCCAAAGCCTATGAAAGCGTGATGGATACAGGCTACGGTATTGTGATGCCCACTATGGAGGAGCTGTCGTTGAAGGAGCCGCAAATCATTAAGCAAAGCGGCAAGTACGGCGTGAAACTCAAAGCCTCTGCACCCTCTGTGCATATGATGCGAATCGAGACTTGTGCCGAAGTAACTCCCGTGGTAGGTTCAGAGCAGCAATCAGAAGACTTGGTGAAGTATCTCCTGAAAGAATTCGAGGAAGACCCCGTGAAAATCTGGGAAAGCGATATTTTCGGCAAATCTCTCCATGAACTGATAGGGGAAAGCCTCAACAATAAACTCTATCGTATGCCCTCTGATGCCAGAGGCAAACTCTGTGAAACCGTGGAAAAGATTATCAACGACGGTTGTAACGGACTGATTTGCATAATTCTTTGATAAAATACATTAAAAATAATCCACAAAAACCTCATAATAACTGATACTTTCAAAAACCGTCGAAAAATATCGGCGGTTTTTAATTTTTATACTTGAAATATCTGATAAAAAAGTATACAATATATAATGTATTGTAATGTGGGGAGAAATGTCTTTGCAAAATCCCCTCTATTCACATAATCGGAGGCAGATATTATGTCATTTATTCCTCTCTCCGCGGCAACAGATGAATCCCTCGTTATCCTTGTTACAGGATTCGCTGTTGTGTTTGCGGTGCTTTTACTGCTTATCGGTATCATTATGGCTTATGCCGCCATTGTTTCCGGTGTGCAGAACATAATCAACAATAAGAAAAAGAAGTCAGAGAAGGCATCGCCTGCTCCTGTTGCCACAACAGAAACGCCCGTGTCTGCTCCTGCAGTAGTATCTTATGATGCTGACCTTCAGACCATTGCAGTAATTGCCGCGGCTGTTGAAGCCTTCTACGGCGAGGGTGCATCCCGCAGAATCAAGAGCATCAGCCGTACCGCATCCTCCAGAAGCGAGTGGGCTGCTGCGGGTCTCAATCAGAATATTTCAGCAAGGAGGGGCTTCTGATATGGAACTGTTACAGGGTTTTATTGATGCGCTTGTGGGTCTTTTCTACGATTCAGGTCTTGTAAGCCTCACCTGGCAGAATTATGTGATGGTAGCAATAGCCTGTGTTCTTTTCTACCTTGCTATCAAAAAGCAGTTTGAACCGCTTCTTTTGCTTCCCATAGCATTCGGTATGCTTCTTGTAAACCTCTATCCGCCCATTATGGCGGCTCCTTCCACAAATATGATGCCGCTTGGCGAGTATCTTGCAGAACATATTGCCGATTTTGATAACGCATCCATAGAGTCTCTTATGAGTGATGCTAATCTTCAGGGCACACTTGACTCCATAAGCTATGCAAAAACCTGCATCGATGGCGAATGGTTCGTAAATGTTCCCACCAACGGCGGACTTCTCTACTACCTCTATCAGGGCGTTAAGCTGGGTATCTATCCTCCTCTTATCTTCCTTGGTATCGGTTGTATGACCGACTTCGGTCCTCTTATTTCAAACCCCAAGAGCTTTTTTCTCGGTGCAGCCGCACAGATTGGTATTTTCGTAACCTTCATTGTTGCCGCATTAATCGGTTTTACGAGTGAAGAGGCAGGTTCCATCGGTATCATCGGTGGTGCAGACGGCCCCACAGCTATCTATGTTACTACCAAACTTGCACCTCATCTGTTGGGTCCCATTGCCGTTGCGGCTTATTCCTATATGGCGCTGGTTCCTCTTATCCAGCCTCCAATTATGAAGCTTCTCACTACCAAGAAAGAGCGTTCTGTTGTTATGCAGCAGCTCCGCCCTGTTTCAAAGCTTGAGAAGATTCTGTTCCCCATAATCGTAACTATCGTTTGCTCAATTCTGCTTCCCAGCGCGGCACCTCTTGTTGGTATGCTGATGCTTGGTAACCTCTTCAAAGAGAGCGGTGTTGTTGATCGTATCTTCAAGACTGCACAGAACGAACTTATGAATATTATCACAATTTTCCTTGGTGTGACCGTCGGTGCAACAGCTACCGGTCAGGTATTCCTCAGATGGGATACACTTAAGATTATCGGTCTCGGTCTTGCCGCATTCTGTCTGGGTACCGCTTTCGGAACCCTCTTCGGCAAGCTTATGTATATCTTCACCAAGGGTAAGGTTAACCCCCTCATCGGCTCTGCAGGTGTTTCTGCAGTTCCCATGGCGGCTCGTGTTGCTAACAAGGTTGGTCAGCAGGAGAATCCCTCGAACTTCCTTCTCATGCACGCAATGGGTCCCAACGTTGCCGGTGTTATCGGTTCCGCTGTTGCCGCAGGCGTACTGCTGAGTATTCTCGGCAAGTAAATTTAAAAGGAAAGTCAGCATATTTTCCTGCTTTCGCATAAAATGCAGTATAATATAATTCTCTGAGGAGATGATATTGTGAGAGATATAACTATCAATGACATACTTAAAATGCTTCTCGCACACATTAAGCTTATTGTCATTGTTTCTGTTGTAGCGGCGCTGGGTGCATACATCTACGCCGACAACTTCATTCCTAAGAAATATTCAGCAAATTCTATGATTTGCATTAAGTTTGATGGCACAGTCCGCAGTGACGGTTCTACCTCTGCAAACAGCGGCCAGATGTCCGCCGGTGAAATCACAGCATCAACCAACCTTGCGGCTAACTGCTCGGTTATCTTCCGCTATTCCGAGGAGATGCTTGATATTATCCCTCCGGGATATTCCGTTGATATCTCCAGTGTCAATGAGTCGAACATCCTCGCAATCAACGTTACCGGCAAAGACCCTCAGGTCTGTGCAGATACCGCAAATGCAATGAAGAATGCTGCTCCTGATGTGTTTAAGAACTATTATCAGGGCGGTGAGGCAGTGCCCTTCGGTCGTCCCGCGACACCTCCCACAAAACATTCTTCTCCCAATGAGACAAGGTTCGCCCTCTTCGGATTTATCGGCGGTCTCATTATCTCAATGCTCATTGCTATTATTATCGAGATAGTTGATACAACCATCAAGCCTGACGACGACCTCTTCAAGATTTATGAAGTACCGGTATTCGGCGAGATTATCGACTTTGAGACGGAAGGCGGTGCAAAGAAGAAATGAAACTCGGACGCAATAAAAAGAGAGTAATCAATATTGATAAGTCCAGAAATGTAATCAGCGGCGACAGCAAGTTTGCGATTGTCGAGGGTTATAAAATCGCCAGAACCAATCTGGTGTTTTCTCTGGCTACCTCCGAGAGCAAGGTGGTGGTACTCACCAGCTGGTCAAAGGGTGAGGGTAAATCCACAGCTACAGCAAACCTTGCGATTTCCTTCTCAAAAATGGGCAAGAAGGTTCTGCTTATCGACAGCGACCTGCGACGTCCCAACCTGCACAACCTGATGAAGCTTCAGAACACAGCCGGTCTTTCCGAGGTTATCGGTAAGTTCAAGACCTTTGATGAAGTTCTCAATCGTGAGGTTCTTCCTTGTCTTGATGTTCTCACCGCAGGTTCCATACCTCCCAACCCCTCAGAGCTTCTGGCATCAGCCAGCTTCAACTCACTCCTTAATCAGCTTAAAACAATGTATGATTATATCATCATCGATACTCCTCCCGTAGGTGTTGTTGCTGACACACTTCTCCTGAAGGACCACATCGCAGGCTTCGTTGTAGTAGTCCGTGAGAAGGTTACAACTCACGGTGATATCGAAAAAACCATCCAGAGTATCCGTCTTGCAGACAGCAAGATTCTCGGTTTCCTCAAGGTTGGATGTACCGTTTCCGAGAAACGCTACTCCAAGGGACAGTACGGATATTACAAATACTATTGATTTTTTCAACCCGTTGCAGGTCAACGGGTTGATTTAAGGATGCTTGTGCAAGATTTGGAGCAAAATCCTGCAAAAATCATCCTCTTACACCAGAATAATTTATAAATAATATACAATTATGAAATTTTAATTTGGAGCGTGAGCAGAAATGCAGTATTCAGAATTAACAAAGGAACAGCTTATTTCCGAGAGAGAGTCACTCCTCTCGGATTACAAAAAGTATGTTGATATGAATTTAAGCCTTGATATGTCCAGAGGAAAGCCTTGCAGTGAGCAGCTTGATATCTCCGTTCATATGCTTGATATTGTAAACTCAAGTCACGACTGCCGCAGTCAGAGCGGTCTTGATTGCCGTAACTATGGTCTTATTGATGGACTTCCCTCTTGCAGAAAACTTTTCTCTGAATTTATTCAGGTTGATCCCGAGCAGGTAATGGTAGGCGGAAACTCATCTCTCAATATGATGTTTGATACAATTTCTTGCTTTATGACAAAGTCCCCCGTGGAAGGATGCACCCCTTGGCTTAATGTTGAGGGCAGAAAGTTCCTCTGTCCCGTACCCGGCTATGACAGACACTTTGCAATCACCGAGTATTACGGCTTTGAGATGATACCTGTTCCTATGACCGAGAACGGCCCCGATATGGATATGGTGGAGAAACTTGTGGCTGAAGATGACAAAATCAAGGGTATATGGTGTGTTCCCAAGTACTCTAATCCTCAGGGTGTAACTTATTCCGATGAGACAGTCCGCCGTTTTGCTAACCTCAAGCCCGCGGCTCCCGATTTCAGAATCATGTGGGATGATGCTTACTGTGTTCACGATATTGCCGACCAGGGGGATATCCTCATCAGCCTCTATGAGGAGTGCAAAAAGACAGGTAATGTTGACCTTCCCATTATTTTCTGCTCCACTTCAAAAATTACATTCCCCGGTTCAGGTGTAGCTGCAATGGCGGCATCTGAAAACAATATGAAGGTACTTCGTGCACGTTACAACCGTCAGACCATCGGTTACGACAAGATCAATATGCTCCGTCATATGCTCTTCTTTAAAGATTTTGACGGGGTAAAAGCACATATGCTTCGCCATAAGGAAATTCTCAGACCCAGATTTGAGCTGGTTGACAAGAAGTTTACAGAGCAGCTTACAGGGCTAGGAATTGCCACTTGGCTCAAGCCCCGCGGCGGCTACTTTGTCAGCATAGATGTATATCCCGGCACAGCCAAGGAAGTTGTGAATATGTGTAAGAATGCAGGTCTTGTCCTCACATCGGCAGGTGCAACTTATCCCTACGGCAAGGACCCCAAGGACAGCAACATCCGCATTGCTCCCACATATCCTCCTGTAGAGGAGCTTGATATCGCTATGGATATTTTCTGCCTCTGCGTGAAAATTGCCGCAATCTCCAAGATTCTCTCCGAGAGATGATAAACTGACTTCTATATTGTGACGGGTAACTGTATTTTTACTCTTAATCATTGACTTTTTTACCAAAAAATCTTATAATAACTCTGTTATGTCCTGTGACCTTTTTGTGTGAATTACCACAACTGCAGGGGATAACAGAGTTATTTTTCTCTATGGAGGTTATAGCTATGAAAAGGTTCATAAAACCTGCTTCTATCATAGTTGCCTTGCTGATTGTTGCTCTCACATTTCTTTCCGTAGCAGGTCTTTCTTACTACGAAGTGGATTTCAGAAGAGTAATTGTCAAAGGCTTTGGCGATATTGACTGGGGCTTGGATGTAAGCGGCGGTTCAAAGGTCGTGCTCACAAATTCCACCGAGGATGAAGCCGATATCAAGCTTCTCAAAGACTCAGCAAAAATTATTGAAAAGCGAATTGCACTGCTCGGTCTTAAGGACTACGAGCTTTATGTATCCGAAAAAGATGGCGAATTGGTGCTCACCGTGCCCCGCAGTGTCAATTCTGACTATTCCTCACAGGAGATTGCGGCTCTGCTTACCTCAAAAGGTGAACTCACCGTGAGACCCTCTGCAGAGTCTGAGCAGACTATTCTTGATTCTTCAAATGCACCTATGGAAGTATATGCCACAGGCGATACAGCCAAGGAGGTACTTCTCTCTGCAGAAGAGCTCAAGGAAGCATCATGGTTCAGCTACTTCAATGAGGATGGAACAATTAATAACTACCTTTCTCTCCAGTTCAATAAAGAAGGCACAGAAAAACTGGGTGCCTACACAAATCCCGACACAGGCAGATTTTATAATCAGGTTATTTCCGTGTGGCTTGATGACAGAATGCTCTCAAGTCCCGTTCTGGAAAACGAGATAACTGACGGTAACCTTTCCGTTTCCAATTACGATATGACCGAGAGCAAAGTGAACCTCTATGTTGCAATTTTAAATTCAGGAACACTTCCTCAGGAACTCATTGCAACCTCTCTCGAAGATGTGGCTTCCACCGTGGAAAACAACCCCTCTGACATTATTATGTTTGCAGGTATCGCCGCGTTTGCAGTAATTGCTCTGATAATGCTTCTTCGCTATAAGCTCACAGGTGTTTCTGCAATTCTTGCAGTTCTCTGCCAGTTTACTCTGGTGCTTTCGGTTATCACAGGCTTCTTCTTCACAAAGTTCAGTTTTATGATGACCATTCCTTCAGCAGCAGGACTTATGTTTGCAGTACTCCTTACTGTGCTGAGTGCTGTCATCATAGGGGAGAGAATCAGAAAAGAAGAAAAGCATAGCGCCCTTACCGAGTCTGCCCTCAATGATATCCTAAAGAAATCATTTAAAAATATTTTGGATATCAATGTGATTGTCCTGATAATTTCACTTATGGGTATGTTCTTCTTTGGTTCAGCCGATCTGATAATAGCAATCTTCCGCGGTGCCGCAGTAAGCGGTATATACGGCTTCTGTTATGTAGCCTTCTTCGGTGCTGTGTTTAATTTCATCAGCGGTTTTGCTGTTATGTTTTTACTTGAGAAGGGACTTATGAGCTTTATCAAAAACAAAAAGGCTTCTCTGTTTGGAGGTGCAAATAAATGAAAAAAGCATTTAATCTTTCATCTTTCACAAAGTTTTCAGGTATTGCTGCAGGCGTAATAGTAGCAGTAGCGCTGGTGCTGTTCTTCATTTTTGCCCCCGCTGATTCAGCCCATAATCCTATGCTTTCCGTGCTTCCCTTTGCACTCAAAGCGTTAGCTTTTGCAGTATTCGCCTATGGTGTCAAGCTTCTCTACTTTGCAATCTGCTTCAAAAAAGCTGCTGTCAGAATGAGCCTCTTTTCAGTTACAGGCAGTCTGGTTTCAGCAGTTGTGGCATTTGCGTTCTGCATCATTTGCAGAGCACCCATGGGTAATATGACATTTGCCGTGGTACTTTTCTCGGTACTTCTGTCCTGCGTTTCTTCAGTATTATTCTTTAGAAATCTCCCCGAGAAGAAAAAGAGTAAGAAGTCAAAGAATATCAAAGCTGAGGGTGCAACTGATATTGCTGAGGTGGCTCCTTTCGAAATAGCTTCTTCAGAGGCTTTTTCCGTAATGCTCATCATCCTGATGATTTCAGCACTTATTCTTCTTGCTGCATTTGCAGTAGCCCTGATTTTCTCTGCATACAGCCTTTGCATCTATGTGCTTCCTGCAATTCTTTCATCAGTATTCTCCGTAGTATTTACACTTTCTTTACCCTGTTATCTATACTCAAAAAAGTTATGATTTAAAAGATATCGGGCGGATAATCCGCCCGATTTTACGTTAAAGGAGGGATTATATGGAACTTCTGAAAGCAGAAAATCTCAGGTACGGCTATGACGGAAAAACTATTCTCAAAGATGTTTCCTTCAGTGTGAACGAAGGTGATTTTATCTGCATAGTGGGAGAGAACGGCTCGGGAAAAACCACCCTCGTCAAGGGTATACTTGGAATCCTTCAAAGTTATGAGGGAAAGATTCAGTACTCAAAGGAACTCACAAAAAGCCATATAGGTTATCTTTCACAGCAGGCTCTGCATCGGAAGGATTTTCCCGCATCCGTCAGCGAGGTGGTGCTCTCAGGCACACTGGGTCACAGTTTCTTCGGATTCGGCTACAGCAAAGCTCAGCGCAACATCGCCGACAAAGTTATGGAGAAGGTGGGAATAACCCACCTCAGAAAGAAGAATTTCTCTGAACTCTCGGGCGGTCAGCAACAGCGGGTGCTTCTGGCACGCGCACTCTGTGCTACAAAAAAACTTGTACTTCTCGACGAGCCTACTTCAGCCCTCGACCCTTTGATAACAGCCGAGTTTTATACACTTCTAAAAAAACTCAATAAAGAGGGCGTTGCTGTTCTCATGGTCTCTCACGATGTGAGTGCCGCTGTTAAAATTGCAAGTCATATTATACATCTGGACTCTGATTCTGTATTTTTCGGCACGACCCACGAGTATATCCATTCCGATAAGGGAAGGAAACTCCTTGTCTCAGGTTGTCCTTGTGATGCCTGCAGTCACAATCCCCAAAGGGAGGTGCGTGAGAATGCTTAAAATGTTAAGCTATCCCTTTATGGTAAATGCCCTTATCGTAGGACTTCTGATTGCCATATGCTGTGCGCTTCTTGGCGTCGTACTGGTCTTGAAAAGATACTCTATGATAGGCGACGGTCTCTCTCACGTAGGCTTCGGGGCATTGTCAGTGGCTGCTGTACTCAATATCGGAGCCCCTATCTGGTTTGCACTTCCCGTGGTTATGATAGCCGCGTTCTTCTTGCTCCGACTCACCGAAAACAGCAAAATTAACGCAGATGCCGCCATTGCGGTAATAAGCAGTTCAGCTCTTGCCATAGGTGTTTTTGTCACAAGTATGAACGGCACCAACATAAATCTTCAACAGTATATGTTCGGTTCAATTCTCTCCGTGGGACAGTCGGATATTATCGTCAGCATAGTACTCACTGCTCTGGTGATAGGTATGTACGTCCTGTTCTTCAACAAAATCTTTGCCATCACCTTTGATGAAACATTTTCCGAAGCAACGGGTATTCGTACAGATATCTACAATATCGCAATTTCACTTCTCACTGCGGTGACGATTGTGGTGGGAATGCGGATGCTGGGTACACTTCTGATATCAGCAATGATAATTTTTCCTGCACTCACCTCAATGCGTGTATGCAAGCGTTTTCTCACTGTAATTATTACCTCAGTGGTGATATCTGTGATATGTGTATTTTCGGGACTCTACACTTCCTTTACATTCAAGGATGTACCCGTTGGCGCCACAATTGTAATATTCAATCTGGGATTCTTCCTGGTATTCCTGATGATTTCTCTGGTGAAGAGATTGCTTTGCTCAAAAAGAAAAGCAAAGTCCGAATATTAAAAATTAACACCTGCTTTTGTGTTTTCAGGCACAGAGAGCAGGTGTTTTTTTACAGTATATTCTCCACAAGAGGCTTCTCGCTGTCTGTGAGAGATTTCAGCTGTTTCTTTGTAATATCGCAGGTGACATACAGAGAAGCATCCTCTTCGTATTCAACATATTTTGAAACCTGTAAAAGATTATAGCTGATATTATCCACATAGTCGTGAAAAAGGAATATATCAACGTATTTGATGCGCTTTTTCCACAGTCTGTCGGCATTCTCTGCAATCTTCAAGGCTTCACTCTTGTTATCATCAGCATACTCTGTCTGGACCTCATCCAGTATGCCTGTAAACTCCGCCACAGTTTTTGCCACATATAAATACTGCACGGTGCATACAGTAGCGGTTATTATCAGCATCACTACAGCTGTCTTAATTCTGCTCATCCTGACACTTCCTGATTATGCTGTATTCCCTGAGTTTATTGGTTGTCATCATCATAACATCACTCACTTTCAGATTTTCCTCTCTGAGGGTGGCTTCGATCCACGCTTTATCAACGTTGCAAATTGCCATGGAATTTGAGAGTAACTCACCGTCGCTTATTACAACAGCCTCAAGACCGCTGTCCCTGATATTCAGTCCCATATCCTCAGCAGACGGATTTCTTTTTTCAGGCTTCAGAAGAACGCTGATTCTGCCGTTGGTTTCTATTATGCAGTACTGAACTTCGGATACATTGAATATTCCTTCCTGACGAAGCAGAACCGACATATCTTCTGTGGTGAGCCTGAGCTTTCTGAGTATGTTTTGTCTCAGCTTTCCGTCGGCAATAATTATCTCAGGTTTTCCGCATACAAAATTGCGGAAAGTAGGCAGTTTCATCATAAGAATGCTTATGAATATTTCTGCACAAATCAGAATAAGTATCGGAATAACTCCCGACAGAAGCGGTTGGGCGTTATTTTGCATAGGGATAGAGGCAATATCTGCAATAATCATCGTAATTACAAGCTCCGAGGTCTGCATATCGCTGAGCTGTCGCTTGCCCATAATACGTATTGCAAATATAACAAAAGCATAAAGAAGTATAGTGCGGATAACAGTTACAATCATAATTTCACCAGGGATATTATTTGCAAATTAATCCTGCTTATTCTCGGAAGGGAAATTATAATCAAATGTTGCATATTTTTTGCATATTTTTTATAAAAACTCTTTTAATTTTTATGATTCTGAGGTATAATATCTGTAAGTGTACCTATGTATGTTATTAATAACTATAATATTTTAATCCACCCCTCTGAGGGTGCAACAGAAAGAGGTGTTTTTATGAGTACCGAATTCTCGGTTTCACTAGCAAAAATTATTAAGGAAATAGCACTTGAGCCTTATTTTATGCCCCATTCGCCCGAGGATATTGCCATTACATCCATGGATATTGACAGACCCGGTCTGGAGCTGACAGGATATCTTGACTTCTTTGATGAGAAAAGAATCATTATATTCGGCAATACAGAGTATTCATATCTTGAGCAGTTTTCTGCCGAGAAGCAGTATGAACTCATAAATAACCTTTTTTCAATGAAACCTCCTGCAATCATTATTGCAAGAGACCATGAGCCCACAGATGCAATTAAACGCTCAGCGGAAGAAAACAGTGTTCCGATTCTGCTTACTTCAGAGACTACCTCTGCCACATCAGCATCGCTCATAACCTTCCTCAATGCAGAGCTTGCCCCCAGAATTACCCGCCACGGTGTTCTTGTTGAGGTCTACGGCGAAGGTGTTCTCCTTATAGGTGATAGCGGTGTTGGTAAGTCCGAGACCGCCATTGAGCTTATCAAACGCGGACATCGACTCATAGCCGATGATGCTGTGGAAATCAGAAGAGTTTCAAACCGTACTCTGGTAGGCTCTTCTCCTGCCAACATAAGACACTTTATTGAGCTTCGCGGTATCGGTATCATCAATGCCCGACGTATTTTTGGTATGGGTGCAGTAAAGCTCACCGAAAAGATTGATATGGTTATCAATATGGAGCAGTGGGATGCCGAGAAGGTATACGACCGCATCGGAATGGATAACACATACACAGAGATAATGGGAATCCGCGTTCCAATTATGACCATTCCCGTCAAGCCCGGCAGAAACCTTGCAATTATTATTGAGGTTGCCGCCATGAACAACAGACAGAAGAAGATGGGTTACAATGCCGCTCAGGAACTTCTCCAGAGCCTTGGTATGGATATTGATGCCGAGAGCATCCAGAGCAAAAAAGTTGAAACCGGATGGGACGTATAATGAAAATTGTCGCTGATTTACACACACATACAATAGCATCTGTCCATGCCTATGCAACTGTGACTGAAATGGCACAGGAAGCCGCTGACACAGGACTCTTCGCTTTCGCTGTAACCGACCATGGCGAGAGTATGCACGGAACACCGCATCCATATTATTTTATGAATCTCGGTGCAGTGCCGCGAACTTTTAAGGGCGTGAGAATTCTCAAGGGCATAGAAGCCAATATTGTTGACCGAAAAGGTAAGCTGGATGCCGACAACGGTATTCTCTCAAACCTTGAGTTTGTGGTGGCATCCCTTCATATGCCCACTTATAAGGACGAGGTCTCCGTTGATGCTTGTACCGAGGCATATCTATCTATGGCAAAGAACCCCTTTGTCAATATGATAGCTCATTCAGGCTCACCGTATTTTAAATACGATTACGAAAAGGTTATCAAGGAGTTTGCACATAGCGGCAAACTTATTGAAATCAACAATGCATCAATAAAGCATAAGCCTGATTTTGTCCCCAACTGCATAGAGATTGCAAAGCTTTGCAAAAAATACGGTTGCCGCGTTTCTGTGGATACCGATGCTCATTTTACAACCCAATTGGGCAGAGCGGAGGAGGCACTCAGAATGCTTGAAGAAATTGATTTCCCCGAGGAACTCGTTGTCAATTCAAGTGTTGAGAACCTTGAGAAATATCTTACCGAGGTGAATATCCCTCTGAGATAATGGAGGTATTATGAATAACAACAGCTTTATCGAAAAGATTTTAAACTCATCTATCGAATTAAGGTGCGATGTACCTATGAAGGACCACACCACATTCCGTATCGGCGGTCCCGTGGAGTATTTTATCACCGTAAATAATTTAAATGAACTGAAAACAGCGATTGGAATCTGCAAAGAGTACAATGTGTCTCATATGATACTCGGCAACGGCAGTAACCTCCTTGTAAGCGACAAGGGCCTCAGCGGAGCCGTTTTGAAACTTTCAGGTGAATTTAAGGAGATTTCACATGTTGAAAATACCATCAGATGCGGTGCAGGTGTGACTCTCTCAAAACTCTGTACCTACGCTTTAAAGAACTCCCTCTCGGGTCTCGAATTTGCATACGGCATCCCCGGTACCGTGGGCGGTGCTGTATATATGAACGCAGGCGCCTACGGCGGCGAGATGAAGGATGTTTTAAAATCCGTCACATACTTAACGGACAGTGGTGAATTAGTGACTTCTTCCGTGGGTGAGCTTAAACTCTCTTACCGCTACAGCATATTCAAAGAAAACTCATATCCCGTGCTTTTTGCAGAATTTACATTATCTGAAGGCAGGGAAGAGGAAATAAAAAACCTTATGGACGATATTATGAACCGCCGTGTCACAAAGCAGCCTCTTGATTACCCCTCAGCCGGCAGTGTTTTCAAGCGTCCCGAGGGTGCATTTGCAGGCGCACTTATCGAAGAATGCGGATTCAAAGGCTACAGTGTTGGCGGTGCTCAGGTCAGCGAGAAACATTCAGGATTCATCGTGAACAAGGGCGGTGCAACCTGCGAGGATGTCCTCACTCTTGTGAAAGAGATTCAGGAGAAAGTCCTTGCTGAGACGGGTTTTACCCTTGAAAGAGAAATTATCCTTTTATGATTTAAAGTTATTCGAGGAGTTTTAATATGGAATTTATAATTATTACGGGCCTCTCGGGTGCAGGCAAATCTCACGCACTCCACGCCCTTGAAGATATCGGATATTACTGTGTAGATAATCTGCCTCCCATGCTCCTTTCCAAATTCTGGGACCTTTGCGATAAGTCTTCCGATTCCAGAATGAAGAGAGTAGCCGTGGTTGTGGATATCCGCGGCGGCGAAGTTTTTGACACAATGTTTGATGAAATGAGCATACTCAATGCCGACGGCAAGAAGTACAAGGTTCTTTTCCTTGATGCAAAAAACGACATTCTCCTTATCAGATATAAGGAGACCAGACGTAAGCACCCCCTTGCCGAGAGCTTCAGTTCAGGCTCCACCGAGGACGCAGTTAAGCTTGAAAAAGAACTGATGAAACCCTTCAAGGCAAGAGCTGACTATATTATCGATACCTCATATATGGCACTCAAACAGCTCAAAGAACGTGTTACAACTATGTTTGCAGGGGATTCTAACGATGTCTTTCAGGTAACCTGCCTCTCCTTTGGATTCAAGTACGGTATTCCGCTGGAGGCGGATCTCCTCTTCGATGTGAGATGTCTCCCGAATCCATACTATATCAAAGAGCTCAAGGAACTCACGGGTCTGGATGAATCTGTCAGAGAGTACGTTATGAAATTCCCCGAGACACAGGAGTTTGTAGAAAAACTAATTTCATTCCTTGATTATTCCCTCCCTCTTTACAGAGGTGAAGGAAAGAGCGAACTTGTAATCGCTATCGGATGCACAGGCGGTAAACACAGAAGTGTCACTCTTGCGCGTCTTCTCAACAGCCATTTCATAGAAATCGGACAGAAATCCAATCTCCATCACAGAGATATCTGGAAAGCTTGATTTTATCTTGTAATATAATTAATAAAGGAGGTTCAGATGTGAGTTTTGCCCACGAAGTAAAAAAGGAACTGTCAAAAGCGGTACACACAAATCAAAGCACAGAACTTTCTGAGTGCTACGGAATGCTTCTTTTTTCAAGGCATTTTTCCGCAAGTGAAACAGCACTTAAGACTGAATCAATCCACGTTGCCGAAAAATACACGGACTTGCTCACCAAATTGTTTTCACCTGTTATTGAGAAGCAATCGACCCTCAGAGCCTCCAAAAAATTCATC
Organism: Ruminococcus sp.; assembly: GCA_017395925.1. Taxonomy (GTDB): domain Bacteria; phylum Bacillota; class Clostridia; order Oscillospirales; family Acutalibacteraceae; genus Ruminococcoides. The sequence goes on from JAFQNJ010000065.1 coordinate 41,784, forward strand.
AATCTCCATGCGGTTAATCTGGTAATTCCTGAAGAATCCGCCAATATTTTTTCTTACTTCGGACATTCGGACAAGAGTCCCAGCCTCCGTCTTAACAGAGCAAATATCGACGACGATATGTGCAGAGCCGCTTTTTTAAGAGGTGCTTTTATGTCCTGCGGCTCCGTCAATGACCCCGAGAAGAACTACCATCTGGAATTCTGTTCGCAGTACAAGAATCTCTCAAACGACCTTTGCACACTTCTTGAGGAGATAGAGGAGTGCAGACTCACTCCCAAGGTAGTCCTTCGAAGCGGCGCCTATGTTGTGTATCTCAAAGACAGCGAGCAGATAACAGACTTGCTTACGTATATCGGAGCTCCGAATTCGGCGATGGATATAATGAACGCAAAAGCCTACAAGGAAATGCGTAATATCGCCAACCGCCGCACTAATTCAGAACTTGCAAATATTGCAAAGACAGCCTCCGCATCCGCCAGACAGCTGGCGGCTATCGAGAAACTCGACAATACCATCGGACTTTCATCCCTGCCCGCACAGCTTTACGAGATAGCTCTCCTGCGTCAGCAGAATCCCGAGCTTTCTCTGCGTGACTTGGGCGAGATGCTCAGCCCTCCAATATCCAGAAGCGGAGTCAACCACAGGCTTATGAAGCTTGTGGAGCTTGCTGAAGAAGAACTTTAAGAATAAGGTGAAAAATATGAGTGATAAAGCCAACATTGTTTCAAATGATAAATTCAAAGATTTAAGCTATGACAAAGCAATAGAAAAACTTAACTCCCTCATAACTCAGCTTGAGAGGGGCGAGGGAACATTTGATGAACTTATGCAGGTCTATAAGGAAGCATTTGAATACTACACCTACTGCAGTGATTATTTAAGTGTAGCAGGTGAAAAGATTAAGAATCTCAATTCACAGATAACTGCTATTTCGAATCCTCTGGAGGACATCGTATGATTAAGGAAAAACTTTCAGAATTACTTACAGAATGTAAAAACTGTACCGACACCGAGCTTATAGAGAAACTTCTCAGCCACTATCTCAGCCAGCGTGGCACACTCTACGATGTGCTGTGGGATTCCATGGAGTATTCCGTAAGTGCAGGGGGAAAGCGTGTCAGACCTATGCTTACTATGGAATTCTGCCGTCTGTGCGGAGGAAATGTTAATAGTGCCGCTGTCTTCGGATGTGCTGTGGAGTTTATACATACATATTCTCTTATCCACGATGACCTTCCCTGTATGGATAACGACGATATGCGCCGAGGAAAACCCTCTAATCATATAGCTTTCTCCGAGGATACAGCCCTCCTTGCAGGCGATGCCCTCCAGAGCCTTGCCTTCGAGGTAATGCTCTCTGAGGAGACTCTCTCTTTAGTTGAGCCGTCCCTTGCCGCCCGTGCCGCAGGTTACCTTGCAGAATGTGCAGGTGCAAACGGAATGGTAGGCGGTCAGGTTATCGACCTGCTTTACGAGGACAAACCCTCCACCACGGAGATAATCAGAGAAATCCATCTTCTCAAAACAGCGGCACTCATAAGAGCCGCCTGTGTAATGGGATGTATCGTAGCGGGTGCCGATGAAGTGAAAATCAAGGCGGCTGAGAAATACGCCGAGTGTATCGGTCTCACTTTCCAGATTGTTGACGATATTCTGGATGTTACTTCTACCGCTGAGGAACTGGGTAAACCCATCGGTTCCGATCTTGAAAACGGCAAATCTACTCTGGTGTCTCTCTTGGGACTTGAAGAGTGCAGAAAACTTGCCGAGAATTATACCGGTGATGCCCTCGAAGCCCTTGAATCTTTTGACGGAGACACTACTGCGCTCAAGGATTTCGCGCTGAAACTTTTAAACCGTAAGAACTGATTTTTAACCTTTGCTCAGAATTGTGGGGTACAGATATGGAAAACACACAGAGCTTCCCGATGCTTGAAAATATAAAATCACCTGCCGACCTGAAGAAACTCTCCGTAGAGGAGCTTCCTGCCCTCTGTGAAGAAATCCGACGCAAGCTCATCCTCACCGTTTCCGAAAACGGCGGACACCTTGCATCAAATCTTGGTGTGGTTGAGCTTACTGTGGCAATGCACTATGTCTTCGATTGTCCTGAAGACAGCTTTGTCTGGGATGTGGGACACCAGTGTTACACCCACAAGATGCTCACAGGCAGATACGACAGAATCGGCACCATTAGAAAAACAGGCGGTCTCTCAGGCTTCCCCAGACGCTACGAGAGTCCCTGTGATGCTTTCGGAGCAGGTCACAGCAGTACCTCTATCTCTGCGGCTCTGGGTATCGCCAAGGCAAAACAACTCCGCGGTGACCAAAGCCACACGCTGGCAATTATCGGTGACGGCTCTTTCACAGGCGGACTTGCCTTTGAGGGTATGAACAATGCAGGGCGATTCAAAGGCAACTTTATGGTTGTCCTCAACGACAACAAAATGTCTATTTCCAAAAACGTGGGTGCCTTCTCCAAGTACCTCAACAATATGCGTATAAGCCCTTGGTATGCTAATGCCAAGAGTGGTCTGGAGCGGTTTCTTACCAAGGTCCCCGTTGTGGGATATCCTATAGTAAAGCTCCTCACCAGATTCAAGAACAGAATCAGACAGAATGTCTATAAAAATAACCTTTTTGCCGATTTCGGCTTCCTCTACTACGGTCCCGTTGACGGACACGATATTGAGGACATCATCAATGTTTTCAGAATTGCCAAGAAGGTGGATAAGCCCGTACTTATTCATGCGGTAACCCTCAAAGGCAAGGGCTACCAGTTTGCCGAGGATGACCCCAAGAGCTTCCACGGTATCGGCAAGTTTGATATTGATACAGGTGAGCCTTTAAGCCATTCGGACTCTTATTCCGACTGCTTCGGCGAAACTATGATAGATTTGGCAAAGAAGCACGAAAACCTCTGTGCCATCACAGCGGCGATGACCGTGGGTACAGGACTCTCTGAATTCGCAAATCAGTATAAGGACAGATTCTTTGACGTGGGAATTGCCGAGGAGCATGCCGTCACCTTCGGAAGCGGACTTGCCAGTCAGGGAATAATTCCCGTATTCGCAGTATATTCCAGTTTTCTGCAGAGAGCCTATGACCAGCTTATCCACGATGCCGCGGTTCAGAATCTCCATCTGGTGCTGGGTGTTGACCGTGCAGGCGTGGTAGGTGAGGACGGCGAAACCCATCAGGGACTCTTTGATGTGTCAATTCTCAACTCCATTCCGGGCACAACTATTTATTCACCCTGTTATTTTGAGGAACTAAAGGCATCTCTTGTGAAAGCTGTGGAGGAAGACAAAGGTCTTACCGCAGTACGTTACCCCCGCGGCGGTGAGCCTTATCGTCCTCTGGATTTTGAGGAATCCGATATAAATTATAATATCTACGGTAACCGCAATGCCTCCCGACTTATCGTCACTTACGGAAGACTTTTCGCTGAAGCCTGCAAGGCAAAGGAGATGCTCCAGAAGGTCGGTATCGAGGTTTGTATTCTCAAACTCAATCGTATCAAACCCATTGATAATGAAGCTGTGAAATTTGCCGCAAACTTCCGCAAGATTCAGTTCTTTGAGGAAGGAATGCGAAGCGGCGGTGTAGCCGAGATTTTTGAATCAGAGCTTATGAAGCAGAAATTTGTAGGCACTTACCGCATAACCGCCATTGAAGATATGTTCATTCCTCATTCCAAAGATACAGTTGCCCTTCACGCACTTCACCTTGATGCCGAGGGTATGTATGGAATTATGAAGAAATAATTATTAGTCGGAGTATTTATGAAGAAAAGACTTGATGTTCTCTTATTTGAGAAAGGTCTCACCGAAAGCCGCGAGAAAGCCAAAGCGGTGATTATGGCGGGACTTGTATATGTAAATAATCAGAAAGCCGATAAATGCGGCAGTACCTATGACGAAGAATCTCAGATTGAAGTCAGAGGCCCTCAGCTTAAATATGTAAGCCGCGGAGGTTTGAAACTGGAAAAAGCCCTGAAAGTTTTTCCCATTAGCCTTGAAGGCGTCACCGCCATAGACATCGGGGCTTCCACAGGGGGCTTTACCGATTGTATGCTGCAGAACGGAGCCAAGAAAGTGTATTCCGTAGATGTAGGTTACGGTCAGCTTGCGTGGAAACTCCGCACCGATGAGCGTGTGGTCAATATGGAACGCACCAATTTCAGAAAAGTCACCCGTGAAGATATTCCTGAGGAAATCGACTTCTTCTCAGTTGACGTTTCCTTTATCTCTCTGAAACTCATCCTGCCCGTGGCACGAGAACTACTGAGAGATTCCGGCGAGGCGGTGTGTCTTATCAAGCCCCAGTTTGAAGCAGGCAGGGAAAAGGTAGGCAAAAAGGGCGTAGTCCGCGATATCAAGGTTCACGAGGAGGTTATTTTAACCATCCGTGACTTCTGTATAGAGGCAGGATATGATGTTCTCGGTCTCGACTTTTCACCCGTCAAGGGTCCCGAGGGCAATATCGAGTATCTCATTCATCTGAGAAAGAGTAACTCTCCGAAACTGCTCACGGATGTTACACCCGAAACCCTTGCAGAACTTTCACATAAGGAGCTTCATAAGGAGGCTTAAGCTATGAATATCGCATTAATAGTTAATTTTGATAAACCTAATTCCGCAGATACCGCCGAGAGAATCATTGCTATACTTTGCAAGGAGGGTATTTCTGTCTATATGCTCTCTGAGAATAAGGTTAAGTTTTCTCACAGAGATGTAACATATCTGCAGAGTTACGAGGAACTTTTCAGCGTGGCTGATGCGGCAGTGACCGTAGGCGGAGACGGCACAATTATCCACAGCGCCCGCTATGCCGCCAAGATGTCAAAACCTATACTCGGCGTCAATATGGGCAGAATCGGATACGTTGCCGAGCTTGAACCCTCTGAAATTTCAATGCTCAAAGAACTTGCTAATGGCAACTTCTCCATAATGAACAGGATGCTCCTTGGTGTAGAAGTTCTGCACGCTGATGGCTCAGCAGAAGAGTATATTGCTGTCAATGACGCGGTTATCTCAAGAGGTGCACTGTCCCGAATGACAGAGCTTGAAGTTTGTGCAGGAAGTGAGCGGATACTCTGCTACCGAGCCGACGGACTTCTTTTCTCGACTCCCACAGGCTCCACCGCCTATGCACTCTCTGCGGGAGGCCCCGTAATCGATCCTGCTCTGAGCCTTATCGAACTCACTCCCGTGTGTCCTCATTCACTCACTGCCCGAACAGTGCTGTTTACTGATGATACAGTCCTTGAGGTGAAATCCAGAAACGGCGACACCGCATATCTCACCGTTGACGGACAGATATCCGTCGCCCTTGATTTTAGCGATAAAGTCAAGATATTCCGAAGCGAGTACACACTCTCCATGATTACAATGAAAGAAAAGAATTTTTATAAACTAGCTGGCGAAAAGCTGAAAGAAGGTATTTGATATGAAACTTAACAGACACGGTAAAATTCTTGAGCTTATCAAAACTCATCCGATAACAACTCAGGAAGAACTCCTTCAGAAACTCAAGGAGGAGGGATACAGCGTAACTCAGTCTACAGTGTCCAGAGATATCAAGACCCTCAGACTTCAGAAATCTCATTCTGTTGATGGCAGTTATCGCTATTGTGCTCCCCAGAGTGTGGGACACGATTTGAAGAACGGCTTTGCCGGCATTCTCTCAGGCTCGGTTATTTCCGTACTGACAGCCCAGAATATCGTTGTTGTCAAGACTTTCAGCGGTATGGCATCAGCCGCTTGTGCCGCTATCGATTCAATGAATCTCAGTACGGTAGTAGGTTCTCTTGCAGGTGATGATACCATATTTATCGCCTGTACAGACAACGAATCGGCGGCAAATCTCCTTGTTGCACTTCAGAAGTACACTTCCTGAAAACGCAGTATTTAATTTAAGTTCGGGGTGAGACGAATGCTCAGTAAACTTTACATAGAAAATATAGCGGTTATCGAGAAAACCGAAATTGATTTTCAGTCGGGATTCAATGTCCTGACAGGTGAGACCGGTGCAGGTAAAAGTATTATAATTGATGCCATTACCGCTGTTCTCGGCAGACGTACTTCCCGAGAACTTGTCCGCACAGGTGCAGATTCAGCCTTTGTCAGTGCCACATTTACTTCTCCCGGAAGAGAAACCCTCCGTGTACTCTCTGAGCTTGGTATAGAACTTTCGGACGGCGAACTGCTCCTTGAAAGAGAGTTTACCCTTTCAGGCAAAAATAACTGCAAAATCAACGGCAGACCGGCAAATATTGCAACTCTCCGTCAGGTGTCCGCATCTCTTATCAATATCCACGGACAGCATGAGAGCTATGAGCTTATGTCTCCCGACCTGCACATAAACTATATTGATGCATATGGCGGCCACTCTGAACTTTTAGAGAACTACCGTGAGGTTTACGGCGAATATAAGGAAATTAGCCGTATTCTCTCCGGAAAAGAGAGCGACGAGAGAGAACGCCTGCGCAGAGCGGATCTGCTGAGATTTCAGGTAGAAGAACTTGAGTCGGCAGATATATCTGTCGGTGAGTATGAAACTCTGACAAGCGAGAGAAATATCCTGCTCAACGCCACAAAACTCAGAGAACTCCTGTCAACAAGCCTCTTTTATCTGAACGGCGATTCAGGAGAAATCAGCGGTGCTGTATCCCTTGCATCGGAGAGTTCGGATTCTCTCTCCTGTGCCGCAGGACTTATGCCCGAACTTGAAGAACTCTCACAGAGACTTACAAGTGCTTTCTACGAGCTTGAGGATATTTCCTCGGAGGTATCCAGAACTGCCGATAATATTGAATCAGACCCAATGAGACTTGAAGATGTGGAGCAGAGACTTGACCTCCTTACAAAGCTTATGAAAAAATACGCTCCCACAGAAGAGGAGATACTTGATTATCTGAGCAGCATCAAGGAAGAACTTGAAACTTTGGAGTCCTATGCAGAGGACAGAGAACAGCTTATTATAAAACAACAGGAAAAATACAGAGAAGCTATGAGAATAGCCACAGAACTTTCTCATGTCAGAAGAACGTCTGCCCATAACTTCTCAAGTGAAGTTATGGAGCGTATGCGCCTGCTCGATATGCCAAGTGCCGTATTCGAAGTATATCAGGAGAATACGGACCTTGCCGAAAACGGTATAGATAAAATTGAATTTCTGGTGTCCACCAATGCAGGCGAGCCCGTGAAGCCTGTGGCAAAGGTTGCTTCAGGCGGTGAACTTTCGCGAATGATGCTTTCCGTCAAGACGGTGCTTTCCGAAAGCGACCCCACAGACACCCTTATTTTCGACGAGGTGGACAGCGGTATCTCAGGCTCAGCGGCTCAGAGAGTGGGTAATGCCCTCTTTGATGTCAGCAAGTCATCCCAGGTGCTCTGCGTTACCCATCTGCCACAGATTGCGGCAATGGCACAGACACATTATCTTATCAAAAAATCAGAACTAAACGGCAGAACCTTCACCGATGTAACACCTCTTGACAGAGAGGGCAGAATAGGGGAACTCTCCCGCATTATAGGTGGAGAAAAACTCACTGATGCATCGAAAAAATACGCAGAGGAACTGCTTTCAGTACATAGTTAAAAAGGAATTCGGAGTGCAGTATGAAAAAATGGACAGTATCAAAACTCAATAAAGAACTTGCGGCTTCTCTTGCAGAAAGCCTCTCTATTCCTATGCTTTTGGCTGTCCTGCTGACTATAAGAGGAATCGAAACCCCTGAAGAAGCGGAGCGTTTCTTGGGGGACGAAGCTGATATTTCCTCACCTTTTCTTGCCAAAGATATGGAGAAAGCGGCAAACCGGGTCCGCGAAGCCATTGAAAACGGCGAGAAAATCTGTGTCTATGGTGATTACGACGCAGATGGAGTAACCGCAACTGCTCTCCTTTACTCATATCTTCGTGATGTAGGTGCTGACGTTTCATATTACATCCCCTCACGTGCTGATGAAGGCTACGGTATGAACGAGGATGCAATATATAAACTTCGTGACGACGGCATTGACCTTATTATTACAGTTGATAACGGAATATCAGCATATAATGAAATTGAACTTGCAAATTCTCTGGGCATTGATACGGTGGTTACAGACCATCACACAGTCCCCGAGGTAATGCCCGAGGCAGTAGCGGTTGTGGATTTGCACCGCGAGGACTGCAAGAGCCCCTTTAAAGAACTTTCCGGTGTAGGTGTTGCCTTTAAACTGGTAATGGCTATTGAGGGTGAGTATTGTGATGTGGAGTCACTCCTTGAAGAGTACTCCGATTTGGCTGCTCTGGGCACCATAGGCGATATCGTAAGCCTTACTGGCGAAAACAGAGTGATAGTAAAGTACGGACTGCGAGCTATCTGCAACTCCCAGCGCCCCGGTATCAGAGCACTTTTACAAAAATCCATAAGCTCTGACAAAGCTCCCACTGCCTCAACGCTTGCCTTTACAGTTGTGCCCAGAATCAACGCGGTGGGCAGACTCGGACTTTCGCATCGCTCGGTGGAGCTTTTGCTGACTGACAGTGAGGAAGAAGCCCTTACCCTTGCCGAGAACCTTACCGATGACAACATCACACGTCAGCAGATTGAGAGGGATATTCTCCTTGAAATCGATGAAATAATTAAGTCAAATCCTGATATCGTAATGCAGGATATCATTGTGATTGACGGTGAAAACTGGCATCAGGGAGTTATTGGAATTGTTGCCGCCAGAGTCAAGGGTATCTACGGAAAACCCACAATTATTATTTCCCGTGATGGAGATTGTGCCCGTGCTTCGGGCAGAAGCATAGAGGGCTTCTCCTTATCCGATGCAATTTTTTCACTCAGCGACCTTCTTATTCATTTCGGCGGTCATCCCATGGCGGTGGGCTTTTCTATGGATTCAGAGAATATTGAGCTTTTCAAAGATGCCATATATGACTACACCGCAGGTCTTTATGATATGCCCCTTCCCGAACTTTCCCTTGATTGCAAACTCAATCCTTCACTTCTGGATTTGTCCTTGCTTGATAGCATATCTGCATTGGAGCCCTTCGGTGCAGATAACAATTCCCCTGTATTCGGACTTTATTCCGTCAGAATAGAGGATATAAAAGAACTCTCGGGAGGAAAACACAGAAAACTCACATTATCCAGACCCGATACAAAATTTACCGCAATGGTTTTCAATGCCGACCCTTCATTTGATTACAGGGTAGGGGATATGGTTGATCTGGCTGTAACTCTTGATAAAAACGAGTATGCCGGCTCCGTCAATCTCACGATTATCGTGAGAGATATCAAACTTTCCTCGGTTGATAATGAGAAAATGCTCCTCAGCAACCGGATTTTCGAACACTTTATGTCAGGCAGAAGCGTCTCGGCGTCAGATGCAATGAGCATTCTGCCCACCCGTGACGACTTTGCCGCTATTTATCGGTACCTGAGGACCGCGGGCACTTTCAGCGGAAATCTGGATTTGCTCTCAGTAAGACTTGATATTCCTCTTGGTAAATTGAGAGTAGTCCTCACAGCTATGTGTGAGCTATCTCTTATCAGTATGACTCAGGGGATGTATTGTACGGAAATCAACATAGCCGAGACAACCGTAAAAGTTGATATCAATTCAGCGCCAATTATTGTAGAACTCAAGGAGATATGTCTATGAGTATAAATAATAATCCTGTTCAATATAATGACTACCAAAAACTTGTGGAGATGATGAAACAAAGCGGACACAAGTTTGACTTTGAACGTGTGCATAAGGCTTATACCTATGCTGAAGCCGCCCACGCAGACCAGAAGCGCATCTCAGGCGTACCCTATATTCTCCATCCCACTTCCGTAGCCTGCATCCTTGTAGATCTGGGTATGGATACCGACTCCGTAATTGCCGCCCTTCTTCACGATGTGGTGGAAGATACCGAAACCACCCTTGAGGATATCAAAAAGGATTTCGGCGCAGATATAGCCTTGCTTATTGACGGTCTCACAAAACTTAAGAAAATCAAATACTCCAACCGTGAGGAGCAGCAGGCAGAGAACCTGAGAAAAATGCTCATTGCTATGAGTAATGATATCAGAGTTATCATCATCAAGCTCGCTGACAGAACCCATAATATGCGTACCATCGAATGTATGCGTGAGCAGAAGCAGCGTGATATTGCTCTGGAAACCATGGAGGTTTACGCACCTATTGCTCACCGTCTGGGTATCAAAGCAATAAAGGAAGAACTCGAGGACCTTTCGCTTCGTTATCTGGACCCCGTTGGATATGCTGAAATTGAGAAAGAGCTTCAGCTCACAGCTCACGACAGAGGCGATTTCATTTCTTATCTCAAGGATGAGATTATGGAGTTTGCCCAGCATAATATTGAGAATATTTCCATAAGCGGCAGAGTGAAGAGCATCCATAGCATATACCGCAAAACCTATATGCAGGGCAAGACCATAGACCAGATTTATGACATATTTGCCGTGCGGATTATTGTTGACACTATTATCGATTGTTACAACGTTCTGGGTATGATTCACTATATGTATAAGCCTATACCCAATCGTTTCAAGGACTATATCTCAACTCCCAAGCCCAATATGTATCAGTCCCTGCATACCACTGTTATCAGCCACAAGGGTATACCCTTCGAGGTACAGATTCGGACCAAGGATATGCACCACACCGCTGAATACGGAATCGCTGCCCACTGGAAGTATGAGGTAGGAGCAGGCGGCAAGGCTGATTCTCTGGAGGAACGTCTCACTTGGATTCGTAAAATGATTGAAATGCAGAACGAATCCGTGGACAGAACCGACATTGTCAACACTATCAAAACCGACCTCAATCCCAACGAGGTATTTGTATTTACTCCCAAGGGTGATGTAGTCAATCTGCCTCAGGGTTCAACCGTAATCGACCTTGCCTATGCAATTCACTCCGCAGTAGGTAACAGTATGGTAGGTGCCAAGGTTGACAGAAGAATTGTCCCCATTGATTACCAGCTCAAAACAGGCGAAATTGTTGAGATACTCACCCAGAAAGAGGCTCAGGGTCCCAAGCGTGACTGGCTGAAAATTGTAAAGACTACCGAAGCAAAGAGTAAAATCCGTTCATGGTTCAAGAAGGAGAAACGAGAGGAAAATATAGTAGAAGGTAAAGCAGAGTTTGAACGTGAACTCAAGCGTAACGGAATTAATATTCCCGAGGAGGATCTCCCCGAATTCCTCACAAAGGTAAACCTGAAGCTTCAGGTTAACTCCCTTGATGACTTCTATGCCGCCATCGGCTACGGCGGAATTCAGCTCTGGAAGATTCTCCCCAGAGTCCGTGAACTCTATCAGAAACTCTACGAGAAGCCTCTCAACGATTTTAAGATTCCCACAACTCCTACATCAAAGCGTGTCCGTAAGGTAGGCTCAGGTGTGGCTATTGAGGGAGTGGAGGATGTACTCATCAAGTTCTCCCGATGCTGTAACCCTCTGCCCGGTGATGATATTATCGGTTTTATTACCCGCGGCTACGGCGTCTCCGTTCACAAGCGCGACTGTACCAATGTGCCAAAGGATATTTCCACCGCCGAAGAGCCCGAGCGTTGGGTTAATGCCTACTGGCAGGACATGGTAAAGGATGTCTTTCAGAGTACTCTGGAGATTATCTGCTACGACCGCACAGGTATGCTTGCAGACGTATCCAACCAGTTCTCAGCACTGCACATTATGATCCGAAGCCTTGATTGCCGCAACCTCCCCGAGGGTAAGGCTATTATCAATGCCACCATTGAAGTCAACGGTCTTGAGCACTTAAGCGGTGTTATCACAAGACTCTCAAGCATAAACGGTGTTATTTCCGTAACCAGAAGATAAAGGGAGGCAAATTGAATGAAAGCAGTAATTCAGCGCGTCAGCGAAGCCTCCGTCAAGGTGGATGGCGAAACTGTAGGCAGTATTGATACAGGCTTTCTCATCCTGCTGGGAGTGGAGAAAGGCGACGACAAAAAAGAAGCCGAGGTGCTCTCCAATAAAATCTCAGGTCTTCGTGTCTTCTGTGATGAAAATGACAAGATGAACCTTTCCCTTGCAGATATAAATGGCAAAGTCCTTGTGATTTCAAACTTTACCCTCTGTGCCAACTGCCGCCACGGCAGAAGACCCGCGTTTGACGGTGCGGCGCCGCCCGATGAAGCAAACGAACTTTACGAGTATTTCTGCAAATGTATTAATGAAAAGAATATCGAGACTCAAAAGGGAATTTTCGGTGCCGATATGAAGGTAAGCCTTCTCAATGACGGCCCCGTAACTCTGATAATCGACTCAAAGGAGCTGGCAAGATGATTGAAGTCAAAGCCTTTTCTGTGGGAAGCCTCGGCACCAACTGCTACGTTGTCACCCATAAGGAGACAGGTGAAACAGCAGTTGTTGACCCTGGTGGGGATAACCTTTCTCTTATGGGATATCTGGACGAAATAGGTGAGGAGAACATAAAATACATCCTCCTGACTCACGGCCACTACGACCATATCGCAAGTGCAAAGAAACTCTCCGATAAATATTCTGCCGACATTGTAATATCAGAGGATGAAGAGATTTTCCTCAGGGACGAGAACTTGAATCTGGCAGGATTTTTAGGCTGTATCTGCTATGAACCCTTCTCTGCGGATATTCTTCTTGCAGATGGCGACAAGCTTGCTCTGGGTGATGCAGAGTTTACCTTTATCCTCACTCCGGGACACACCAAGGGCGGCGGATGCTATGTGTTTTCTGAGGACAGAATTCTCTTCTCTGGCGATACCCTCTTTGCAGGCTCCATCGGCAGAACCGATTTTCCCACATCCGACTATTTCGAGATGCTCCGTTCACTTCGTAAACTCAGAAATTTAACCGGAGATTTCAAACTCTATCCCGGACACAACTCAACATCAACACTTCAGTATGAGCGTGAGCACAATATGTTTATGCGATAACACTGCTCTATGCAATTAATTTGACTATGAATCTGTATATTGTAAATCATAAATTTCACTATGAACTTGAAAATTTAACAAGGGCATTTCTTCCTAACGATAAAATTAACGTGGTGCATCTTGAGGGAATCCCCGAGACATCTGAACTCCCTGCAATTATCAGCAGTATGGAGGATGAAACCATAAAAGTTTCCCTCATAGCAGAAGATTTTGAGGGAAGCAGATGCTCTGCGCTCACCGCTGACAACGAGCTTTCCATGGCGACAATGCTCTATGAGCTTCTCTGTGAGTATACAGGCATCACCTTGAGCTGGGGACTTCTCACAGGAGTCCGTCCCATTAAACTTCTTCGCCGTCTCAAGGAAACCATGGGAGCAGAGGAAGCATCCCGATATTTTAGGGAGAAACTTCTCGTAAGTGACGAAAAGCTTTCCTTGGCAGAGAAAACCTGCGAGTATGAGCAGAAGATTCTCGACCTCTCAAAAAGGGATTCCTTCAGCCTCTATATTTCGATCCCCTTCTGTCCCACAAGGTGCAGCTATTGCTCCTTTGTGTCCCAGTCGGTGGAGAAGGCAAAACACCTTATTGCACCTTATGTTGAGCTCCTCTGCGAAGAGATTAAACGCACCGCCGAGATTACCCGCACCTTGGGTCTGCGTCTTGAGACAGTATATATGGGCGGCGGAACTCCCACTACTCTGGAAGCGGAGCATCTGTCACGAATTCTCTCCACAGTCAGGGAAAATTTCGACCTGAGCACTCTGCGGGAATTTACCGTAGAAGCGGGCAGACCCGATACCATAACCGAGGAGAAGCTCAAAGCAATTATTGAAAACGGATGCGACCGTCTCAGTGTAAATCCCCAGACTCTCAATCCCAAAGCTTTGGAGAGTATCGGCAGAAAGCATACTGTCGAGGATTTCTTCAGAAGCTTCGAACTATCCCGAAAAGCAGGCTTCAAGCATATAAACACCGACCTCATAGCAGGTCTTCCTCTTGATACTCCCGAAACCTTTGCTGAGACAATATCGGGTATACTGAACCTTGCTCCCGAGAGCATCACGATTCACACGCTCTCAATGAAGCGGAGTTCGCAACTTACATCTGATAATATGAAACTTCTGCGAGAAGATGCAAAAGCTGTCTCGGAGATGCTTCAAAACGGCTACAATGCTCTCTGTTCAAAGGGATACATTCCGTATTATCTCTATCGACAGAGCAGAATGGTTGGAAATATGGAGAATATCGGTTGGTCCAAACCCGGCTTCGAGGGCCTTTATAATGTATACATAATGGACGAAACACACAGTATATTTGCCTGTGGAGCAGGCGCGGTCAGCAAGCTCCGCGACCCCGACAGCGAGAACATTGAACGTATATTTAACTTCAAGTATCCATATGAATATAACGCAAGATTCGAAGAGCTTATGGAGAGAAAGAATGCTATAATACCTTTCTATAAGTCAATACTTGCAAAAGGAGATATATAATGGGCGAAAAAACAGTAAAATCCAGAAACTCGTCCCAGAGTTTTCTCAAAGGTGCATTTATTCTTACCTTGAGTATGGTGGCGGTCAAACTCTGCGGTCTTGCCCAGAAAGTACTGCTTACAAATCTGTATTCCACCCTTGAAGGTAACTATGCAGAATTCGGTACAGCTCTTTTTTCAAATGCATACGAGCTCTATGTGCCGCTCTTTACCCTTGCCACAGTAGGCTTCCCCATAGCGGTATCAAGGCTTGTATCCGAGAGCTACGCAAAAGAACGATACAACGATATTAAGCAGATATATAAGGTAGCAATTCCCTTCTTTATAGTAATGGGACTTGTCTGCTTCCTGCTTATGGGTGTGGGCAGCTTCTTCTATATTGACTACATCGACTCACCCTATTCATTGCCTGCGATGCTTGTCTTGGCACCCACGATATTCTTCGGATGCCTTGTGTCTGTTTACCGCGGATACTATGAGGGTCTCAGGAATATGACACCCACCGCAGTTTCCGAAGTGGTTGAGGCATTCTCGAAAATCGCAATAGGTGTTGTGCTTTCCTATATTATAGTGAATGTAGGAGTCAACCGGTTTGAAACAACAGGCAAAATATTCGGTATGTCCTTTGAAAACGGTGATGACGCCTACCGAACCCTTGTTGCAATTTCCGTTGCGGCATCTATTTTCGGTATCACTATGGGAAGTGTTCTCGCTTTCCTCTATCTGAGAATTCGCTTTGCTGTGAAAAAAGGTGACATACCTCCTCAGTTTTATCTCCGCTCAGAGGCGGCAATAAGCAGGGGAGAGACCTTCAAGAAAATGTGCGTTACCGCTCTGCCCGTTGGTATCGGTGCACTTGTAATGAGCATTTCAAGCACCATTGATGCTACAATTATTCAGAAACTGATGTATAATATGGCAGTCAATGAGCCCGAGGCTCTCCTTGCAGAATTCAACCACGTTCTAGATAACGAAATCACCCCTGAAAAAATTACAATCCACACCTGCATATGGGGCTATTACAGTGCGGCAATAACTCTTTCATCTTTGGTGGTATCGGTCACCCAGGTGTTTGGTACCAGTGCGATGCCCAACGTTACCAATGCCTACACCAAAGGAAACCGTACAGAGCTCAAAGAGTCTATGGAGACGGTACTGAGGCTTACAACTATGGTAACCTTCCCTTGTGCCTTGGGGCTTGCAGTTCTTTCGACGCCCATACTCTCTCTTGTGTATTCGGGAAATCCCAATATCTCCGTTTTCGGCGGAGAGGTGCTACAGGTTCTGGGCATATCGGTAATCTTTATGGGTACAATAACCCCGATTTGCTCTATGCTTCAGGGTGTGGGCAAGGTTAAATCCACAATGTATATCTACATTTTCGGTACCTTTGCAAAAATCATAGTTTCATATCTCTTCGCACGCAATGTATCCATTAATATAGTAGGTGCCGCTATAGGTTCTCTTGTGTCCAATTTCCTGATGTGCGTTGTTGCGATGTTCCTGCTTATCAGAAGTACGGGTATAGTTCCTAACTTTATCGCGGCGGCTATAAAACCTATGATTGGTGCAGTATTCTGCGGTGCCTCGGCATATCTTTTCTACTATGTTCTGAATCTTCACGTAATACTTGCTATCGCATTGGCAGCGCTTGTGTATCTGATTATCCTGCTTGCGTTGCGTACATTCACTAAAAATGAAATTTTATTGCTTCCAAAAGGTAAAAATATTGTAATAATACTTGAAAAATTGCATCTGATAAGGTAAAATGTGAGTTATAAAGCGTATTCTGCGCTTTTTACGGAGGAATTCAAGTGGATTATACTTTTAAAGAAAAATACAATTTCGAAGATTTAGTAGAAATTCTCAGAATACTCCGTGCTCCCGGCGGTTGTCCTTGGGACAGGGAGCAAACTCACGAGAGCATCCGTCGCAATTTTATCGAGGAGACCTACGAGGCTGTGGAGGCTATCGACACAGGTAACAAGGAGCTTCTTTGCGAAGAACTTGGTGACGTAATGCTTCAGGTGGTTTTTCACGCACAGATTTCTCAGGATGCAGGCGGTTTTGATATTAACGAAGTCTGCGATGGCATCTGTAAGAAACTCATAGTCCGTCATCCTCATGTTTTTGCGGATGTAAGTGCCGACACCAGCGAAAAGGTACTGGAGAACTGGGACAAGATAAAAATGCAGACCAAGTCCCAGACCACTTACGCAGACACCTTAAGAAGTGTAAGTCCTGCTCTGCCGTCTCTCATCCGTGCAGAAAAGGTTCAGCACAAAGCCGCAAAATGCGGTTTCGACTGGGACAGCGTAGAGGGTGCACTCTCAAAGGTTTCTGAGGAAACCGAAGAACTCAGAGAGGCAATAACTCAGCAGGATAATGAGCGCATCAGCGATGAGTTGGGAGACCTTCTTTTTTCAGTTGTCAATGTCTCCAGATTTGTTGATGTTGATGCCGAGAAATCACTGGGCGACTCAACATGCAAGTTTATCGAGCGCTTCTCAAAGGTTGAGCAGGTAGCTCTCAGTCGCGGCATTGATATGAAGACTGCAACTCTCAGTGAACTTGATGCAATCTGGGATGAGATCAAGCACGCTTAATTAACCGATTATCGGCATTGCCGAATAAATATTAATAAAAAAACACGGAGGTTCAATTATGAACAAGACAGAATTAGTAGCAGCAGTTGCTGCAAAGAGCGGCCTTTCCAAGAAAGATGCAGATGCAGCAGTAGCAGCTCTCCTCGACACAATCGTTGAGTCCATCGCAGCAGGCGAGAAGATTTCTCTCGTAGGCTTCGGTACTTTCGAGCAGAGAACAAGAAACGCAAGAACAGGTTGCGATCCCAGAACAAACGCAAAGATCGAGATTCCTGCTTCCAAGGTTCCCGCTTTCAAGGCTGGTAAGGCTTTCAAGGACGCTGTTAACAAGTAATTAACTTTTCAGAGGGCATACTTCGGGTATGCCCTTTGTTATATATTTCGGAGGGAATATGAGACTCGACAAATATCTCAAGGTGTCCAGACTTATCAAGCGAAGAACTGTTGCGGCTGAAGCCTGCGCCGCGGGAAAAATCTCCGTCAACGGCAGAGTTCAGAAAGCATCCTATGACGTGAAGATAGGCGACGTGCTTGAAATCACCTTTGGCGAGAAAGTCATCAGACTTCAGGTGGTTTCCGTGCAGGAGGTTGTCCGCAAAGAGGATGCCGATTCAATGTATAAAGCAATTTAATCATTCATAAATTACATCTCCTTTTCGTATATTTGATATGTGTATATTCGGATACGGAAAGGAGTTAATTTATGCAGGAATTATCTCAGGGTAGGGAGCACAGCCTTACACTTGTCGCAAGAGAAAAGCTGGAGATATCGGGTGTGTCGGATGTCAAAGGCTTCAACGAGGATACCATAAGTGTTATAACTGACAGAGGAAACCTTATAGTCAAGGGTGAAAACCTTCACATCA
>JAFQNJ010000066.1 GCA_017395925.1 Ruminococcus sp.
GTAACGTTGCTTGGGGTGTAGTTAAGAAGGTTAACGAGCTTGGTGGTAAGGTTGTTACCATCTCCGGTCCCGACGGCTACATCTACGACGAGGACGGTATCTGCACCGAGGAGAAGATCAACTACATGCTTGAGATGCGTGCTTCCTGCCGCGATAAGGTTCAGGATTACGCTGACAAGTTCGGTGTTCCCTTCTATGCAGGCGAGAAGCCCTGGGGCGTTAAGGCTGACATCATCATGCCCTGTGCAACTCAGAACGAGGTTGGCATGGCTGAGGCTGAGAAGATCGTTGCAAACGGCATCAAGTACTATGTTGAGGTTTCCAACATGCCCACAACCAACGAGGCTATGGCTTACCTCAAGCAGGCAGGTCTTGTTGTTGCTCCCTCCAAGGCAGTTAACGCAGGCGGCGTAGCAGTTTCCGGTCTCGAGATGAGCCAGAACTCCATGCGTTACAGCTGGACTGCAGAGGAAGTTGACGAGAAGCTCAAGGGTATCATGAAGGATATCTACAATAACTCCTACGAGGCTGCAAAGGCTTACGGTATGGAGGGTGACCTCTGTGCAGGTGCTAACATCGCAGGCTTCCTGAAGGTTGCAGAGGCAATGAAGGCTCAGGGTTGCGTTTAATCAGAAACGCTTTGGAAGATAAAATATAAAAAGAAGACCGTCCGTAAAAGGGCGGTCTTTTTGCGTTCATATATACTTTCATTCACGTTTTAAGGGGCGAAATTTTCAAGGAGCCATTTTGCCACCGCATCCTCGTCACAGCTTCCGATAATATCCGTGGCGTATGCTTTGAGCTCCTTTTC
Organism: Ruminococcus sp.; assembly: GCA_017395925.1. Lineage (GTDB taxonomy): Bacteria > Bacillota > Clostridia > Oscillospirales > Acutalibacteraceae > Ruminococcoides. Next base: position 812 of record JAFQNJ010000066.1, read on the forward strand.
GCAGTTGGAGACAGCATAGGCTTCGTCCGAGGCTTCGAAAAGTTTTATGTCATTGATGCCGTCACCGAAGGCTATAAGTTTATCGGCAGAGAGCATCTCTTTAAGACGAATCGCCGCTTTTGCCTTGGTGGCTTCCTCGGGCATTACCTCCAGAAACCAGTTGTCCGTATAGTTGTCAGGCTGGAAGAGGCAATTGCACTTACTCTTCAGGTACTCGTAAACAGGCAGAAGTTTTTCGTACTCCTCCATAAAAGTGAAGTAAAAAACATCTCCTTCAAGCGTCTTTTCAAATCCGCCGCTGACAGACAGATTCCGCTTGTCCCCCTCGCGGGTTGTGAGGAACTCCGCAACATTCTCGCTGACAATATCAGGGTCGTAGAGAAACTTCTCCTCCCCGTCGATATAGGAATAGACAATAGGCACAAGAGAGAATTTTTCCACCGCAGAAACCACCGCTGCGACTTCACCATCGCTCATAAAGTTTGAAAATATTCGCTCGCGGCTTCTGCCGTCTACCACAAAGGTACCTGTGTAGACAATTATTGGCACATTCCGTTTAAGCCCCTCGGTTACCTTGAGAGCAGTCTCGGCAGAGCGGGCAGTGGCAAAAGTGAAAAGAAGCCCTTTATCCATAAGGCTGTTGAGTATTCTCACGGTTTCAGGGGTAATCTGTGCCTTGCTGTTTAAAAGTGTTGCATCCAAATCTGATACATAAAGAGTCTTCACTATAAAACCTTCCTCAAATAGTGTCAAAAATACCCTGTGGCATCCTTGTCACAGGGTATCTTGTTTATTAAGATTAATCTCAGCCGATGAGCTCCTTAAGCTTTGCGGTAACCTGTGCCGCATCTGCTTTGCCGCGGCTCTGCTTCATAACATTGCCGAGAAGTGCCATGAGAGCCTTCTCCTTGCCGCCCTTGTAGTCGGCAACTGCGTTGGGGTTAGCCTCGATAGCCGCCTTACAGAACTCGGTGAGTGCGCCCTCGTCAACGCCGCCCATATCATCCTCGCTGATAAAGTCCATGGCACCCTTGCCGCTTTCCAGCATCTTGTCAAGAGTGGTCTTGGCAAGGTTATTCTTAATCTTGCCGTCCTCAATGAGCTTTACAAGCTCGCGAAGCTGCTCGGGAGTAGTCTTGATATCAAAGATTTCCTTATCTGCCTCGGTTGCAAGGCGGGAGAAAATCTGACCTATCATAAAGTTTGCCACGGTCTTGGGGTTCTTGAGACCCTCGGAAGCCTTATCAAAATACTCGGAAATTCTGCGGTATTTTGTAAGGTTCTGGGCATCCTTATCGGTAATTGCAAACTCCTCAACATATCTCTTCGCCTTCTCTGTGGGAAGCTCGGGGAGAGAGTTTTTAACAGCTTCGATTTCCTCGTCGGTAAGGAGAATTGTCACCAGGTCGGGGTCACGGAAATAACGGTAGTCGTGGGCATCTTCCTTGCCTCTCATTGAGGAGGTCTCGCCTGTGGCATCGTCATAACGGAGGGTCTCCTGAATAACCTTACCGCCGCTTTCCAGCAGGTCGCACTGACGCTCGAACTCATACTCCATAGCCTTTGCGATATTGGTAATGGAGTTCATATTCTTAATCTCGGTACGTGTGCCGAAGGTGTCGCTGCCTACGGGACGGACAGAAATATTTACGTCGCAACGCATGGAGCCTTCCTGCATCTTGCAGTCGGAAATGCCTATGTAGCGCATTACCTGCTGAAGTTTCTCAACATATTCCTTTGCCTCGTCAATACTGCGGATATCAGGCTCGGAAACTATCTCAATAAGGGGTACGCCGCCGCGGTTGTAGTCAACGTAGGTGTCGCCCTTCTTGTGGATGAGCTTACCTGCATCCTCCTCGATGTGAATTCTTGCAAGGCGGATTTTCTTACCTGTGGAAAGTTCCACATAGCCGTGCTCACACAGAGGCTTGTCAAACTGGGAAATCTGATATGCCTTGGGAAGGTCGGGATAGCAATAGTTCTTTCTGTCCATTTTGGAAACTCTGGCGATTTCGCAATTTGTGGCAAGACCTGCCATAATTGCATAGTCCACAACCTTGCGGTTAAGCTTGGGAAGTGTACCGGGGAGTCCGATGCAAACGGGACAGCAGTGTGTATTGGGGTCGCCTCCGAATTCGGTGGTGCAGGAACAGAAAATCTTTGTCTTTGTTGCAAGTTCGATATGTGTCTCGAAGCCTGCTACCAGCTCGTATTTCACAGCTTAACCCCCCAATCTGCAGACTTCATAAGATTTGTAGCCTGCTCAAATTTATATGCAAAATTAAGAATTGTGCTCTCGGTGAATTTGTTTCCGATAAGCTGCATTCCGATGGGCATTCCGTCCTCTGCCACACCGCAGGGAAGGGAAATTGCGGGAAGTCCTGCAATATTCACAGGTACTGTGCAGATATCGGACTGATAAGTTTCGATGGGGTCGGAAATAGCCTTGCCCAGCTCAAATGCAGTATGAGGAGCAACAGGTGCGAGCATTACGTCACAGCACTCAAAAGCCTTGTTGAATGCGGCAACAATAGCACCGCGGAGATTCTGTGCCTTCTTGTAATATGCGTCGTAGTATCCTGCGGAGAGTACGTAGGTACCAAGGAGAATTCTTCTCTTTACCTCGTCGCCGAAGCCTTCGCTACGGGTCTTGCAAACCATATCGTGAACACTCTCGTAAACCTCTGCCTTGTAGCCGTAACGGATACCGTCGTATCTGCCAAGATTGGAGGAAGCCTCCGCACAGGCAAGAATGTAGTATACAGGCAAGGCAAACTTGAGAGCAGGCATATCAAAGTAAACTATCTTTGCACCCAGAGACTCAAAGGTTCTGAGCGCCTCCTCGGTGGCTTTGAGCACCTCGGGACGAAGTCCCTCCAGGTATTCCTTGGCAACACCGATAGTTTTGCCGCTGATATCGTTGTTGAGGTTTTTGAAGGTGTCAGCCTTGAAATCGGGATTTGAGGTACTGTCCATCTTGTCAAAACCTGCGATATTATCAAAAACAAGAGCCGCATCCTCAACGGATGTGGTCATGGGACCTATCTGGTCAAGGCTTGATGCATAGGCAACAAGTCCGAAACGCGAAACTGCACCGTAGGTAGGCTTGAGACCTACAATACCGCAGAAGGATGCAGGCTGACGGATAGAGCCGCCTGTGTCGGAGCCCAGAGCATAAACGGCAAGGTTGCCGCCTACTGCCGATGCACCGCCGCCTGAGGAGCCGCCTGCAACAAACTTTGTGTTGCGGGGATTCTTTGCGGCACCGTAGCAGGAGGTCTCACAGGAAGAACCCATGGCAAACTCGTCCATATTGGTCTTGCCCAGAAGTACTGCGCCCTTTTCCTTGAGGCTAGTCCATACTGTAGCGTCATAGATAGGCTTGTAGCCCGAAAGAATCTTGGAGCAACAGGTGGTCTCGATACCCTTGGTGGACATATTGTCCTTCAGGGTCATGGGGATACCTGCAAGGGGATGAATCTCCTCGCCTGATGCAATCTTTGCATCAACTGCATCTGCGGCAGAGAGAGCCTCGTCAAAGGAAAGGTGTACGTAAGCACCCAACTCCTTATTGTCGCGCTCTATTGCCTCGATATATTTCTCGGTAAGCTCTCTGGAGGAAATTTCCTTTTCGGTGAGGAGCTTGTGAAGCTGTGATATCTTTGCCATAATTACGCTCTCTTTCTCACAAGGAAATGGTCCTGTGCCTGGTCGGGAGCATTCTTGAGAATCTCCTCTACACTCAATGACTCAACTACCACGTCCTCGCGGAACTGGTTGGAGAGTCCTGCAATATTGTCGAACTCCACGCCTTCAATATCGGCGTTGTTGATAGTATCGGCAAAATCTATTATGCCCTGCATATCCTCTCTTAAAGCATCAAGCTCCTCTTCGGGAACAAAAAGCTTGGAGAGCAGAGCAATGTTTTCAATATCCTCTTTAGTAATCATAGGAACTCCCTCCGTTTGTTTTCGGATTTATAAATGTGAGTTGCCCTTTACTGTCAGAGCAAAAGGCAACTTTGGTGTTTATTAAAAATGTGGCTCAAGGTTTATATTTCTCAAATAAAATTATCTGATTTTGATATGAACCTCGCGGAGCTGCTGCTCGGTAACCTCTGAAGGTGCACCCAGAAGTACATCCTGTGCGGCGGCATTCATGGGGAATGCGATAACCTCACGGATGCTCTCCTCCTCGGTAATGAGCATAATCAGACGGTCAACACCGGGAGCCATACCTGCGTGGGGAGGTGCACCGTACTGGAAAGCATTGTAGAGTGAACGGAATTTATTCTTCAGGTCGTCCTCGGTGTAGCCTGCAATCTCAAACGCCTTGACCATTGTGTCAAGGTCGTGATTACGCACGGCACCTGAGGAAAGCTCAACGCCGTTGCAAACGATATCATACTGATATGCAAGCACGTCGCAGGGGTCCTTGGTAAGCAGTGCCTCAAGACCGCCCTGGGGCATTGAGAAGGGGTTATGGGTAAACTTCACGAGACCTGTGTCCTCGTCGTTCTCGAACATGGGGAAGTCAACAATGAAGCACATTTCAAATCTGCTCTTGTCGATAAGGTCGAGGCGGTTAGCAAGCTCGGTTCTGATCTGACCTGCCAGCTTGGGTGCATCTTCCTTGGTGTCGGCGATGAAGTAGATAACGTCGCCTGCCTCGGCACCTGTGCGACCGATAAGGTCTTCTCTGTCGCCTTCTTTGAGGAACTTGTCAATGGGACCGTCGAAGAGAAGCTCGTCGGTAACCTTGACGTAACCGAGACCCTTCATTCCGATGGAGAGGGCAAACTCTTCCATCTTCTTGAACCAGCTCTTGGAATTGTTTGCAAGACCGGGCACACGGATAGCACGGACGGTCTTACCCCTGAAGGGACCGAAGTCGGTAACAACGAACATATCGCTGATGTCAATGATGATAAGGGGGTTTCTCAGGTCGGGCTTGTCGGTACCGTACTTGAGCATTGACTCTGCAAAAGGAATACGTACAAAGGGAGGCTTTGAAACCTCTTTGTCGGTGAATTTCTTGAAAGTTTCGTAGAGCACCTGCTCGGCAACTGCGAAGACATCCTCCTGTGTAGCGAAAGCCATCTCAAAGTCGAGCTGATAGAACTCACCGGGTGAACGGTCAGCTCTTGCATCCTCGTCACGGAAGCAGGGAGCTATCTGGAAATAACGGTCAAAACCCGATACCATCAGAAGCTGCTTGAAAATCTGAGGTGCCTGAGGGAGAGCGTAGAACTGTCCCTTGTGCTTTCTTGAGGGGATGAGGTAGTCACGTGCACCCTCGGGAGAGGATGCAGAGAGGATGGGAGTCTGAATTTCATTAAATCCCATCTGATTCATCTGCTCGCGGAGGAACTTGATAATCTCTGAACGGAGCAGAATATTATTCTTAACCTTGGGATTACGAAGGTCCAGATATCTGTAATGAAGTCTGATGTCCTCGGAGGTGTTGGTGGAGGAGATAACCTCAAAGGGAAGTGCGTTCTTGCACTTGCCCAGCACATCCAGGGTAGCTACTTTGATTTCAACATAGCCTGTGGCAATTTTCTCGTTGACGGTTTCCTCGTCACGCTCAACCACAGTACCGCTTACTGTAACGGTACACTCTCTGTTGACGCCCTTGAGGAGGCTGTCATCGTGAACGACTGCCTGAAGCACGCCGTACTGGTCTCTTATATCAAGGAACATAACGCCGCCGTGGTCACGGATATTCTCTACCCAACCTGCCACGCGGACCTCCTGTCCAATATTCTCTTTTCTCAATTCTCCGCAAGAAACATTGCGGTACTTGTTCACCGTAATCATGGTAAACGCCTGCCTTTCCAGGTTATTTTTGCCCATAATAATTTATTTTACCACAAAGAGGATTTTTTTCAATACTCAAATGCTTATTTTTGCAAGTTTTTTTGCATAATATTTCATTTTGAGCTTTGTGTTTCATAAAAAAGGGACAGATTATTCCTCGGGATTTACCGGAGTAACGTAAATGGTGCGTTGATTGATGTATATCACCTTGCCGAAGGGCGCGCCCTGTGGTTTGGAAACGTAGCGGATTTTGGTGAAATCCACAGGCACCTGAGAGCTTTCCCTCGCCTTGGAGTTGAAAGCGCAGAACTGTGCCGCTTCAAAAATCGCGGTGTCCGAAATCTCTCTGCCCTCACTTCTGATAATCGTGTGAGAACCCGGGATATCCTTGGTGTGAAGCCACATATCCTCCTTGTGGGAAGCCTTCATGGTGAGGTAATCATTCTGGCGGTTGTTTCTTCCAATGAGCACAGTAAAGCCGTCGGAGGTTCTGTACTCTTTGGGCGGCAACTCCTGCGGTGCCTTGTTCTTTTTCTTCTGGGCTTTTATATATCCGCATTCTTCAAGCTCGTGGCGGATAAGCGAGAGTTCCTTCTGGCTCTCTGCCCTCTGTATTTCGTCATAGACACTCTCAAGATACTGAAGCTCCTGCTCTGCTTTTTCTATCTGCACACGAAGCATCTTGTCGGCGGTCTTGGCTCTTGCATAGTCCTTATAGTACTTCTGCGCATTCTGGGCAGGAGATTTGGCAGGATTCAGATCTATTCTGATATTCGCCATATTCTCGTCGTAGAAATTCTCCACATCCACAAAAGCGGCACCCTTCTCTATTCTGTAGAGATTTGCCTGAAGCAAATCCGCCTTGATACGCAGGATTTCTCTGTCCTTGGTGCTCTCAAGCTCCTGCATCTGTACATTTATCTTTCGTGTGAGACGCTGGATTCCGTTGGTCACCAGCTTTGTAAGGTCTCTCGAATGTGCCTTCATCCGCTCCATGGTGTCGCGGCTGAGATAGTACTCGTCAAGTAGAGTGCAGAAGCTATCAAAATGCTCTTTCTCAAAATCTCCGCCGTACTGGAGAATATCCGAGAAAGACAGGTCAAAGGGTTTCCCCTCGGTGTTTCTTATCAGCGTGGGAGTGCCGCTTATTCCCTCAATATTCTCTCTGAAAATTTCTATCTCGCGTATAAGGTTTTTCTTCTGTTCCTCAGTAATCTCTGCAACGGGGGTATCCGTACCCCCTGTTGCCCTGAAGGCAAGCTCTCTGCACACAATGGGAGATGCTCCCTGAAGTGTCTCCAGAAGTGCTTTGTCAAGGGTTTTGTATTCATACTCCAATGCCCTTTTTACGATGTACTCCGCATCCGCTTCAAGCACAGATAACTTGCCCTGTGCAGGGGGCAGTTCATAACGGAGCTGGGGCAATACCATTCGCTTGGAGGAAAGAGTCATATCAACTCTTTTGAGAGCATCAATAATTATGCCCCCCTCATCAAGCAGGATGCAGTTGCTGTGCTTTCCCATAATCTCAACAGCAAGGATAAGCTCCTGTCTGTCGCCTACGGTATTGAGGGCATCAAAGTGGAGAAAAAGAAGTCTCTCCAGCTGATGCTGACGCACAGCCACAAGTCGTGCTCCCGAGAGGTGCTTTCTCAGCAACATACAGAACATGGGAGGGGTCGGGGGATTCTCTATACTACGGGAAGTAAAACCCATTCTGGGGGCATCTGCCTTTGCAGAAATCAGAAGTCTTCTGTTGCCTTCTTTTGTGTGAAGCAACAGCACCAGCTCCTCTCTTGAAGGCTGCTGAATCTGATTTACTTTTGCGCCACACGCCTGAACATTCAGTTCCTTTGCAAGATACCGAAGAAAGATTCCGTCCAGAGCCATATTGCCACCTCCTGTTAAAAATAAAGTTCTGAATTTATGAATTAACTGTCGTGTTTATACTTATGGAAATTCCCGAAGAATTATTTGTGATATTTTCCGCCTGTGGAAATCTGAAATGCACGGTAAATCTGCTCGGTGAGCATCACTCTTGCAAGCTGATGAGGGAAGGTCATTCTGCTCATGGATAGTCTCAGGTCTCCCCTTGCTTTCACCTCGTTACTCAGTCCGAAAGAGCCGCCGATGATGAAATCCACAGTGCTGATTCCCTGCAGCGAAACCGCAGAGAGCTTCTGTGACAGCTCCTCAGAGGAGAGGTTTTTCCCCTCAATGCACATAGGAATGACAAAGGAATTTCGGGAGATTTTCTCCAGAATCTTCTTGCCCTCCTCCTCTATCGCCTTTTCTATCTGACTATCTGAGGGGTTCTGGGGAAGCTTGTATTCGGAAAGCTCCACCACCGAAAATCGGCAGAAGGGAGTGAGCCTTGTGCTGTATTCGGATATGGCATCTTTTAAGTATTTTTCTTTGAGGTTTCCTACGCAGATAATATTTACACTCAGCATTTTTTCACCGTCTTTATGTAGGTTTTGAATATCTGTCAGAAAATTATTGCTTTTCCGTTGGTCTCACGGGGTGCTACTTCAAGGGTAAAGTCCTCACCCTCTTTAAGCCCTGCTTCTTTGAGAGCACAGAGAGCTGTCATATACGCTACATCGGGGGTGTTGTTTTCGCCGCTTAAATGCCCCAGCACTATGCGTCTCATACCGCTTCTGACAAAGTGGGGAAGCTCCTCTGCACAGGCGATGTTTGAGAGGTGTCCCCTGTCGGAGAGAATTCTCCTTTTGAGAGGATAGGGATAGGAACCTGAAAGGAGCATATTCACATCGTGGTTTGATTCCACCACCGCCATATCACACTCTGAAATAGCATTTCTGATACTGGGGAGCATAACCCCCATATCCGTTGCCACCATAGATTTTCTGCCGTCGGCAGTTGTCACTCTGTATGCACAGCTTTCCCTTGCATCGTGGGGTGTATCAAAACGCTCGATAAGCATATCTCCCACCGTCACCGCCGAGGTTATAACATCTGCCGAGAATCGGCTGTCGAGCTTGCCGTCCTCAAGAAGTGCCGAGAGGGTTCCTTCGCTTGCATAGACATTTATTCCGTATCTGGCGGCAAGGACCCTGAGTCCGCTGGTGTGGTCACTGTGCTCGTGGGTTATAAATATCGCCCTGACTGTGCGCATATCAAGATTATTGCTCATCATTGCACTCTCAAGTTGCTTACAGCTGCGACCTGCATCAATGAGCACACCCTGTCCCGAGGCGCCTATGTAGTAACTGTTTCCGCCGCTTGAACTGAAAAGCGTCACAAATTTTGCCAAATCCTTGTCCCTCTCTCTTCACTCATATAAAAACTAAAAAGGGGTACAGCCGTACCCCTTGAAACTCTATGACATTATGCAGTAGCAGAAGCATCCTCGCCGGGCACATACTGCTTTCTGATATCAGCACCCAGTGCACGGAGTTTTTCGATAATCTCCTCATATCCTCTCTCGATGTAGTGGATAGAAGAAATCTCGGTAACACCGCTTGCCACAAGTCCTGCAATAATCAGCGCCGCACCTGCTCTCAGGTCGGTTGCCTTAACGGGAGCACCATGCAGAGGCATCATTCCGTCAACAATGGCAACTCTGCCCTCAACGGAGATGTGAGCACCCATCAGGAGAAGCTCTCTGATATACTGATATCGGTTATCCCACACGTTCTCGGTTACAATACTGGTACCCTCACAGGTAGCAAGCATTGCCACAAACTGAGGCTGACAGTCGGTGGGGAAACCGGGATGAGGCATTGTCTTGAGGTTGCAACGGCGAAGCTTTCTGTCGGTGGCATCAATGAGCACCGCCTCGTCGAATTCCTCAACGTACACGCCGATTTCCTTAAGCTTTGCAGTAATTGACTCAAGGTGCTTGGGGGTAACATTCTTCACCAGAAGTTTGCCCCTTGTGGCTGCAACAGCCGCCATATATGTTCCCGCCTCAATCTGGTCGGGGATGATTGAATAGGTGATACCGTGGAGATAGTCCACTCCGCGGATTTTAATCACATCGGTACCTGCACCACGGATATTTGCACCCATGGAGTTGAGGAAGTTTGCAAGGTCAACAATATGAGGCTCCTTGGCGGCATTCTCAATAATTGTCATGCCCTGAGCCTTGACTGCGGCAAGCATCAGATTGATGGTTGTGCCGACAGAAACTGTATCAAGGTAGATAGAAGCACCCTGAATACGACCCTGGCTGTGAGCGTCAACAATAGCACCGTTAATCAGGTCGCACTGTGCACCCATAGCGGCAAAGCCCTTAAGGTGCTGGTCAATGGGACGCAGACCGAAGTTGCATCCGCCGGGAAGTGCAACTTTGGCATTGTTGAATCTGCCGATTAAAGCTCCCAGAAGATAATAGGAAGCTCTCATTCCGCGGACAGAATCATCCACTGCACTGTAAGTATTGATAGGTCTGGGGTCAATGTCCAGAGTGGACTTGTTGACACGGGTAACTTTTGCACCCAGATTCTGAAGAATCTTTGCTATTAATGTAACATCACTGATGTTAGGTATATTCTCAATTCGGCAGGGCTCATCACAGAGGATTGTAGCGGGGATAATAGCAACCGCCGCATTCTTGGCTCCGCTGATGGTAACCTCTCCGGAAAGCACCTTTCCGCCGTTAATTATATATTTTTCCAAATCTGCACACTCCGATATAAATATAATCAGGGGTTTACAATATTGTTTGTTATCATACAAAAAATACACAAATAAAGCCTGTGTAAAGTTTTTGAAAAAATCCCGATTCAATGGGGGTTTTGCGTTATGTTTTCTTTAGCAGTATTATACAAAAGAAAAAGAGCTAATTTAGACAATTCCACCATTAGCATACTCCAAAATAATAATACAGAAACGGTGTCTTGTCAACCGATATTTAGAAATGTAACTTAATTTTGGTAAACTTGTGCCAAAAAACCTCCTCCCAAAGTTTTTTTAATGAAAAATGCCAATGCAATGTCTGCAATTTGACATATTTTTCCTGATTTTATTCCCGCAGAGAATTATATTTCCTCTCCGCTCCAATATTTCTTATCAAGGGTTCTGTACTGGACAGCCTCCAGCACGTGCTCCTCCCGTATTATTTCACTTTCATCAAGGTCCGCTATGGTACGTGCCACCTTCAGCACACGGTCATAGGCGCGGGCAGAAAGAGATAGTTTGTCAAACGCCTGCCGCATAGCCCTCTCAGCACCATCGTCGAGGACACAGACCTTCTTCATCAGGTCCGAGGTAATCCTTGCGTTACAGGTGACAGATGTAGCCTCAAAGCGTCTGCGCTGAATCTCTCGGGCACGGTTTACCCTCTTGCGGATTTGGGCAGAAGACTCTGCCTTTTGATGCTGAGTCAATTCGTCATACTCCACCGCAGGAACTTCTATATGTATGTCTATTCTGTCCAGAAGAGGACCCGAAACTCTGGAAAGATATTTTCTTATGGAATTTATATTACAGGTACACTTTCTCTTGGGATGAGAATAGTACCCACAGGGACAGGGGTTCATTGCCGCCACCAGCATCACCGAGCAGGGATAACTTACTGTGGCATGAACTCTGGAAACCGTCACGATGCCGTCCTCAACAGGCTGACGCAGAACCTCCAATGCGGAGCGTGAAAACTCGGGAAGCTCATCAAGAAAAAGTACTCCGTTGTGAGCAAGAGAAACCTCACCGGGACGGGGAACCGTTCCGCCTCCCGAAAGTCCCACGGCGGAAACCGTATGGTGGGGACTTCTGAAGGGTCTGCCTGATACCAGAGGCTTTCCTGTAGGGAGTGTTCCTGCAACGGAATGCACCTTGGATGCCTCCACTCTCTCCTCAAAGGTCATCTCGGGGAGAATGGAAGGAAGGCGCTTTGAAAGCATACTTTTGCCTGAACCGGGAGGTCCGATAAGCAGTATATTGTGACCTCCCGCCGCCGCAACCTCCATGGCACGTTTTGCTTCATACTGTGCACAGACATCAGCAAAATCGGGAAGAAAATCCTCGCTTTCTTCCTCGGGTACGTATGTTGCTTTTTCTATGGTAATTCTGTGATTAAGATGCTCAATAAGTTCATTGACATTCCTGACGGGGTAGACATCTATTCCCTCAACCACCGCACCCTGAGAGGCATCCTCAAAGGGTACAAACAGCCGCTTGAAGCCACAGTCTCTCGCCTTTAAAGCCATGGGAAGAATTCCGTTGACGGAGCGTACCTCTCCCGAAAGAGAGAGTTCTCCCACAAAGGCACAATCAGAAATATCTCGCTCGAGTTGTGCAGTTGCCTTCAATATGGCAACGAGTATGGGCAGGTCATAAAGCGGACCTTCCTTTTTGATATCCGCAGGGGCAAGGTTTACGGTAATTCTGCTGACGGGAAAACCGTAGCCGCAGTTGCGCATGGCGGTGCGGACTCTGTCGCGGCTCTCTCTCACCGCGGTGTCGGGCAGACCTACAATATCGAAAGCAGGCATTCCTCCCGATACATCAGCCTCCACCTCAACCTGATAGCCTTCCATTCCAAGAAGACCCATACTGGCAACTTTTACAACCACAATCTCACCTCAAAAACCTGTTTTTCAGAACTAAAAACAGCAAAATTCATTAGAATTCTATCCTAATTTTATATTATACCACTATTTTTCTTTGTTAGCCATACAAAAATCTCGTCGTCTCTTTGTCTATTTTGTATAATATATTGGAATTGGAGAGTTAAAGTTAAATATTTTTATTGACTTTTACAATATTTTGTATTATTATTGATATGATTAAAAGGAATGTGAGGATTTATTTTGGCTGAACTGTTATCTGCACAGGATAATTTTCCCGATGTTGCTTTGGCCGAAAGAGTCCGCGGCGGTGACAACGATGCCTTTTCGCTGCTGAGCGAAAAGTACAAGGGACTTATCGCCTCCATTGCCGCCAAATACTCGGCATACGGCTTTGACAAAGGAGATTTCCTTCAGGAGGGGCTGTTGGGACTTTTGTGGGCGTGCAAGTATTTCTCTCCCGACAAAAGCTCCAGCTTCAAGAACTTTGCCGCACTTTGCATCAACAGGCGGTATCTGTCCATGGTTCGCAAGGCAAACGCCAAACGCACCATTCCCTCTGACCAAATCGTACCTATCGAGGAGCTGGAGATATCCGACCACAACTCGCTCAATCCCGAGACCCTGTTTCTTGAGAGAGAGCAGGCACTGGCATTTGAGAAGCGCCTCAACGATACCCTTTCTCCCCTTGAACTTGACGTTCTCAAGAGGTATCTCTCGGGTATGTCCTATCAGGATATTGCGCAGGAGCTTGATGTTTCCGCCAAATCCGTGGACAATGCCCTCCAGCGCATCAAAAAAAAGCTCAGCAAAGACTGAGGCTTTCACGATTCCCGTCCCCCGATAAATCTACGCTATCTGTCCCGAAAAGTTTATGCGGTGCAAATCCGCACGGGATAAAAATATTATTATTTTCCAAAGCGAGGTAAATCTCATGTACGAAGACAAGACACTCATTTGCAAGGATTGCGGCGAAGAATTCATTTTTTCCGCAGGAGAGCAGGAATTCTACGCTGAGAAAGGCTTTGTAAATGAGCCTCAGCGTTGCAAGGCTTGCAGACAGGCACGCAAGAACGCCGGCAGACCTCAGAGAGAGAGATCCGCTATCATCTGCGCCGATTGCGGCAAAGAGGATTCTGTTCCCTTTACTCCCATGGAGGGCAAAGACTACTATTGCAGAGAATGCTTTGCAAAAAGAAATGCAGTAGGTACAGACGCAGAATAATTCTTCGGACATAGCTTCGATATAATTTTTTTGTGTACAAACGCCTTGGGCTTCCCAAGGCGTTTTCTGTTTGCTTTTTCAATTATCGGGTCTAATATATTAGTAACTTTCACAGCGCATCAGGGCTTTTAGCATTGATGTGCTGTGGAGTTCCTTTTTTATCCACTTTGACTGCAGATAAGTAATCATCGGCAAAAGACTTTTTGTTGACAATTTCCTCAGAATTGGATACAATTCTCTTAGATACAGAGGCGATGTACGGTTCAAGCGCAGTAAGTTTCTTACTGCGACCCGTAATTGTAGTCTCTGTATTTTCTATTTTTAGCAACTCAAAGGTTTTCCCTTCTGATGTCAGAACTCTAAGAGAATGAACTCTTCCTTTGCGCCTTCGGGAGTGAGGTCTTCGCCATGGGCTTTGCGGTTAGCGGTTATTTCCGAAACAAGTGCATCCACATCCTTACCCTCGAGCTTCAGATATTCACGCACATACTTCTCAAGCACGTTGTATCCCGCCTCATTCTGTGCCCTGATATGATGCACAGCTTCGTGTATTGCTACGACTGCACAGTAATCACTTGTCAGCTTCTTTACATTCAGGTGTACTACTCCGTTTTCATAGTAACCTCTTGCGCTGTCACCATCGACAATCTTTCCCTGAAAAATTTTGCGAAAATGTGTGGTAATTCTTCGGATTTGGTGGTATAATCGGTGGTGATATAATAAATTCATCTTTAACGGAGGTAATAAATATGGCAATTACAAAAGATTTAATCATTGGTGACGTTCTGGACAAATATCCCGAAACAGCAGAGCTTTTCCTTCAGATGGGTATGCACTGCCTGGGTTGCCCTGCTGCAAGAGGCGAGACTATTGAGGAAGCCTGTCAGGTTCACTCCGCCGATGCTGACGAGTTGGTTAAGAAAATCAACGAGAAAATCGGTTGCTGATGAGATTTTTCTCTCTTGATGCACGACTCTCGCTGTGTGCGGAATTTGTAAGAAGCGGCTCCCGAATTGCCGATATCGGCACCGACCACGCCTATCTGCCTGTTCACCTGATTCTCTCGGGCAAAATTCCCTCTGCCATTGCCGCCGACATCGGCGCCGAGCCCCTTAAAAGCGGTACGGAAACCGTAGTCAGATATGAGCTTCAGGACAAAATCTCTCTGCGGCTCTCCGACGGTCTTCAGGGTATATTCCCCGAAGAGGTTGACGACATCGTTATCGCAGGAATGGGCGGCGAGACCATCATCGGTATACTTGAGAGAGCTCCCTGGATTCATGACCGCCGTCTGCGGCTCATACTTCAGCCTATGACAAAGGCGCACCTGGTGGTGGAGTTCCTCTGCAAGGAAGGCTTTGAAATCACTATGCAGAAGGCGTGTGAAACAGGCGACAAGGTATACACCGTCATTGCCGCTTCATACACGGAAACTGCTCATACCCCCCAGGAGATTTTCACCTATATGGGAAGGCTCAACCCGACCTCTGAACCTGCTGACAGAAAATATCTGGAAGGTCAGATAAGGATGCTGAAAAAGCAAGGTATGGGAGATTCCCGATACACTCTTCTTGCAGACCAAATCACCGAAAGGCTTGAAAACCTATGATAACTATACGTGATATTATGGATTTTACGGAGAGCTTCGCTCCTCTTTCTACCGCCGCTGACTTTGACAACTGCGGTCTTCTGGTGGGAAGCCCTCTCACCTCTGTCTCAAAGGTATTGCTGGCTCTGGACATAACCCCCGAGGTTATATCGGAAGCCGCCGATATGGGAGCAGAGCTTATCCTGAGCCATCATCCCGTTATTTTTAATCCCCTGCGAAGCCTTGATACAAGCTCCCCTGCGTATCTGCTGGCAAGCAATGGCGTAGCCGCTCTGTGTCTTCACACAAATCTGGATATTGCAGAGGACACAGGCGTAAATATATGCCTTGCAGAGGCTCTGAAACTTGAAAATTATACCCTTCATCCCGAGAATTTCCTTGTTGTGGGCAGCCTCGAAAAAGAGGTATCCGTCAGGGAATTCGCCGCTTTTGCCAAGGATGCTCTCGGCGCGGTTTCGGTTGAGTTCACCATGGGGGACAAAAGTGTGAAAACCGTAGCCCTCTCCAGCGGTGCAGGTGCATCTTCCTTTGAAAAAGCCGCCGCCCTCGGTGCTGACCTTCTCTTAACAGGCGAGGCAAAGCATCACGAATTTCTGGAGAGCAAAAATTCAGGTATTGCTCTTATGGCGGCAGGACATTTCGCCACCGAGGATGTGGCAATCGCACCTCTCAAAGAAAAACTGTCAAAGGCTTTCCCGGAGGTGTCTTTCATTAAATCAACAGCACTGAAAGCACCCACAGAAGCTGTATAATTCCGCTGAAAACACTAAATCAAAAAGCAAAATCCACGGAGCTTCGGCTCCGTGTTTTTTTTGTACTCTTTCAGTACCATTTAGGAAAACTTAACCCTTCTCAAAATCCACACAAAAAATATATTATAAGTTAATAAAAAATACTGAAAAAGCATTGCAATAAACACTATATTTTGATATAATAGATGCTGATTAAGAATGTTTATAATCAAAATATTGTGTTTTCTGGTGATTTAATGAGAATAAGAAAAAAGAAATGGGCTCAGCCTGAGCTTGACGCCTGTAACTTCTTCATACAAAAGCCTGAAGAGCTCAAGGGAAACTGGCAGAAAAGTTTTGCAAATGACAATCCCATTGAGCTTGAAGTGGGCTGCGGCAAAGGCACCTTCGTGGCAAAGAAGGCACTTACAAATCCAAGCGTCAACTTTATTGCCGTTGATATCAAAAGTGATATGCTGGGAGTGGCTCGCCGCAACATCGTAAACCTCTTTGAGCAGGAGGGCAAAGAGTGCTCCAACATCCGCCTCACTGCCTACAACGTTGACAAGATTACAAACATCCTCTCTCCCGAGGATAAGGTCTCACGCATTTACATCAACTTCTGCAATCCCTGGCCCCGAGGCAAGCACAACAAGCGTCGCCTCACTCACCCCACAAAGCTTAACCTCTACAAGGAGCTCCTTGTCCCCGGCGGTGAAATCCGCTTCAAAACCGACAACGATGAACTCTTTGAGGCAAGCCTTGAGTACTTTGCAGAGTGTGGATTTGAGATTACATACACCACCTACGACCTGCACAAGAGTGACGTGAAGGACAACATCGTTACAGAACACGAGAAGATGTTCTCTGACGAGGGCATCCTCATAAAATACCTCACCGCCCAGTACCACGGGAACTGACAAAAGGAGGCGGTAAAGAATGAAAAAGAGAATACTCACCATCGTGCTTACCGCTTTGCTGTCATTTACCCTCAGCGGATGCACGGGATTCACCCTGAATGTATCCGAGCTGATGCACCCGCCAAAAGCAACAGGCGAAAATGCGGAAATTCAGAAGCTCATCGACAATCACGCAGGTGAAAACTACACCCTTAAATACCCCCAGAGCGGTGCATACCGCACAGCCGTCACCACCACCGACTATGACGGCGACGGCGACGAAGAGGCAGTTGCCTTCTACCTTCCTGCAGGAGAGGCACAGACCATCCATCTGCTGATAATGAAGGAAGTCAAAGGCGAATGGACTGTTGTGGGCGACCACGTCAGCAACAGCACCAGAGTTGACCGCCTTATCTTTGCAGACCTTGACGGTGACAAGGTAAAGGAAATTATCGTTGGCTGGAGCTCCTACAACTCGCTGATTAACTCCATCTCCCTGTATCTCACCGAAAACGGCAAGAGCACGGAGATTCCCTCAGACTTCACTTACACCGATATTCTGGTGGGCGACTTTACGGCAAAGGGCAGAGAAGAGCTTATGCTCCTTTCCCTCTACACCCCGGAAAGGCCTGCCACAGCGTCCCTTGTAACCCTCAACGACACAAGAAACAACATCTATGCTATCTCCGAAACTCCCATTGACGATGACGTTGTCTCCTTCTCACAGCTTCTGTGCGGCAACGTATTTGACGAGCAGTTCGGTGTGGCTGTTGACGGTGTCACCTCTTCCGGTACATACTGCACACAGCTCCTCTATTACAGCGAATACTTCGCATCCCTCCAGAGGGTTTCCTTCACCGACGACACACCGGTGAATCAGGCTACCAGAAGCTATGCCATCAAATGCTGTGATATTGACTCCGACGGAATTATCGAAGTTCCAAATACCTTCAGAATGAACCTCGACCAGACTCAGGTGGACGTTGTGCCTGCGGCACTTATCTACTGGTGCGAATACACCTCCCTTGACCAGATGGTCGTTGACAGGAAGGATGCCGCATCCCTTGTGTACGGATTCTACTTCTCAATCCCTGAGCGTTGGGGCGATGACATCACAGCATACGCCAACTTCTCCACAAATGAAATCACCTTCTGCCAGTGGGATGACAAAAACGGCTTCGGCGACCAGCTTCTTGTCATCAAGATGTTCACCCCCGAGGGCTGGGAGGATGAGGTATCCTCCAGAGGCTATACAGAAATCACCAGAAACGACTCATACATCTACACCTTCAGCGTTCCCCAGAGCAACAGCTCTCTGCTTCTTACAAACGACGAGGTTATAGAAGCTTTTTCGCTGATGTAAGCATCAATCATTAAAACTAAAATTCTCACGGCGTATTCCGCCATTTAACACTATACGGACAATTTATTCAGAGACGGAGGTTATTATATGAAAAAAATTCTTGTTTGCGAGGACGAGGCCGCTATCCGCGACTTTGTGGTCATTAACCTCAGACGCGCAGGCTACGAGGTAGTAGAGGCTGACTGCGGCGAGGTTGCCCTGCAGAAATACGAGGAGCAGGGCGGCGACTTCGATGTTGCCATTCTTGACATTATGATGCCCGGTATGGACGGACTTCAGGTCTGCAAGGAGCTTCGCAACAAAAACGGCAGCATCGGCATTATTATGCTCTCTGCACGCACTCAGGAGATGGACAAGGTCACAGGGCTCATGCTGGGAGCTGATGACTACGTAACAAAGCCCTTCTCTCCCTCTGAACTCACCGCAAGAGTTGACTCCCTCTATCGCAGAGTTGCCCTTGCCGAGCAGAGAAATGAAAATAACTTCAAGGAAGAAATCAAGAGCGGAATCTTCACCCTTAATCTGCGCAACCGTGCACTTCTGAAGCAGGGCAAGCTCATCGAGCTTACTCAGGTGGAGTTCCAGATTATCGAATACTTCTTCTCCAATCCCGGTGTGGCACTTGACCGCACCGATATCCTCAACCACGTCTGGGGCGAGGCGTATGTCGGCGAGGAGAAAATCGTTGACGTTAACATCAGACGTCTGAGAATGAAGGTTGAGGACGAGCCCTCCAACCCCAAATTCATCGTCACCGTCTGGGGACTTGGCTACAAGTGGGAGGCATAAGACCTCTCTTTGCCCCAAAGCAGTTTTTGCATTGATTCTATTACATTGATTCTGTTACCAAACAGGTAGAAAGGAGGTCTTCGTTATGGGAAAGGGAATTACAAGGCGTTGGATTCTCAACACCCTGTGCTCCATTGTCGCTATTGTTCTCTTCGCGGTTATATCCCTCTCCTTTGCTGTATGGACCTACTTCTACTCCTCGGTAGAGCAGACCCTCAGCGGCAGAAGCGTGGAGCTTGCTAATATATTGTCCGAATTCAACACAGACCACGACAGCACCTTTGCCGCAACCGCCCGTGACTATGTGGAGAACTTCCCCGATAAGGAAAGCATGGAAATTCTCGTTATTGACAGCGAAGGGAATATTCTGGTCAATTCCACCGGCTTCGCCCCTGACGCCGCTCTCTCCATGCCCGACTACGAAACAGCGAAAACAAGTAACACCGGTTATGCAAAATGGGTTGGCAGACTCTCTTCAGGTGAAAAGGTCACCGCCGTCACCCGAATCGTCCGCAACTCCGAGGGCGACATAATCTGTGCCGTCAGATATCTCACCTCTATGTCTGATATCAACAAGGTTATCTTCGGTGCTATCGCTGTTTTCACACTTGTGGGTCTTATCATTATCGGACTGGTTATCTTTTCGGGTACATACTTCATCCGTTCCATCGTGAAACCTGTTCAGAACATCTCCGACACCGCAAAGAAAATTGCTCAGGGCGATTTCAACGCACAGATTGACAAGATGTACGACGACGAAATCGGCGACCTCTGCGACTCTATCAACGATATGGCGAAGGCGCTGGGTGCATCTGACAGAATGAAAAACGACTTTATCTCCAGCGTATCCCACGAACTCAGAACGCCTCTCACCGCCATAAAAGGCTGGGCAGAAACCATGCAGAGCGGCAACGGGGTCCCCGACAAAGAAACCTTTGACAAAGGTATGGACATCATAGTCAAAGAGTCCACAAGGCTCACAGGTATTGTTGAGGAACTTCTGGATTTCTCCCGTATGCAGAACGGACAAACCCTGCTTATGAAAGAAAAGCTGGACATCTCGGCAGAGCTTGACGAGGTGCTCTATATGATGCACGACCGTGCACAGAACGAAGGTAAACACCTTCTCTATGACCAGCCCGACATCGTTGCTCCCGTTTCGGCTGACAAAAACAAGCTCAAACAGGTATTCATCAACATTATAGACAATGCTCTGAAATACACCCCCAAGGAGGGTGTGGTAGGCGTACAGCTTATTCTTGACGAAACGCTGGTGAAGGTTATCGTTACCGACACCGGTTGCGGTATAGCTCCCGACGACCTGCCCAGAGTTAAAGATAAATTCTTCAAGGCTAATCAGTCCGTCCGCGGCTCGGGCATCGGTCTCGCCATTGCTGACGAAATCGTGACTCTCCACGGCGGAAACCTTGATATAGAAAGCGGCATCGGTGTTGGCACAACAGTTACCATATCTCTGCCTCTGTGCACCGATTAAGCCCCCAAAATTTACTTGCAAAGGATATAAACTCTATGGCAAAGAAATGCAAAGAAAACGTTAAGAAGATTACCTCTATCGGCGGCAGTGCCCTCATAGAGGGAATTATGATGAGAGGTCCCAAGAACATCAACGTATCTGTGAGAACCTCTCCCGACAAAATCGAGAGCGAGGAAATCACCCTCAGCACCATTTCCTCAAAGGGCAAATTCTTCCGTCTTCCCCTTATCCGAGGTGTTGTGGGAATGATAGACTCCTTCCGCCTCAGCTACAAATCCCTGATGCTCTCTGCTGACAAGGCAATCAACTCCGTGGAAATGGAAGAAGAACAAATGAGCAAATTTGAGCGTTGGCTCACCGATAAGCTGGGCGACAAGCTGATGGGTGTCATTATAACTCTCGCCTCTGTACTTGGTATCGCTCTGGCACTGGTGCTCTTCTTCTGGATGCCCACCTTCCTCTATGACCTCATTGCAGGTCTCACCATTCATCCCGTAGTAGACCCCATTATTGATATGGGTATTGTACAGTCTGCCTTTGAGGTTATCCTCAAGCTGGTCCTCTTCTTCGGCTACATCATTGTGGTTTCACAGATGAATGATATGAAGAGAGTATTTATGTATCACGGTGCTGAGCATAAGACCATCTTCTGCTACGAAAGCGACGAGGAGCTCACCGTTGAGAACATCAGAAAGCACAGCCGCTTCCATCCCCGTTGCGGTACCAGCTTTATGGTTATTATGCTGCTGCTGGGCTTCTTTATAGGACTTTTTGTTCCTCAGTTTACTGCACTCGGTGTTATAGGCACAATACTCCGCGCCGCAATCAAGCTCCTGCTTCTCCCTCTGTCTGTGGGCATCGGCTATGAGCTTATCAAACTCTGCGGCAGATACGATAACTTCATCACACGCATCATTGCCGCCCCCGGTCTCTGGGCACAGAGAATCACCACCAAGGAACCCACCGACGATATGCTGGAGGTAGCTATTGCCGCTATCACTCCCGTTATCCCCGACGACGGCTCCGATATTGTGAATTGCGGACATGACACTTCAAAGTCTTAAAAAAGAAACCACTGAGTCGCTTCTCTCTGCAGGTGTAGAGGATGCCGAGGAGGAAGCACTTGAATTCATATGTGCCGCGGCGGATATGACAAGACATCGTCTGATGTTGTCTTTTGACACCACCGTCCCGAACGATGTGGTGTGTAAGGTCTCCGACTATGTCAAAAGACGAATAAAAGGAGAGCCGCTTCAGTATATAATCGGTCATTGGTTTTTTTACGGCAGGAAATTTTTTGTGGGCGAGGGTGTACTCATCCCAAGGGATGACACCGAGGTAGTGCTCCGTGCAACCTTCCCCCATCTTGATAAGGTAAAAGCTCACCACTCCCCCGCGATACTTGACCTTTGCTCGGGAAGCGGTATTCTGGCAATCACCCTGAAATGCGAGTACCCCGAAAGCCGCGTCTGTGCGGTGGAGATTTCAGATAAAGCCGCCGCTTACCTTAAAAAGAATACCGAGGAAAACAACGCTTGCGTTGATATTGTCCACAGCGACCTTTTCCTCTGCACCGATAGTTTTGAGGATGGGTCCCTTGACCTTATAATTTCAAATCCCCCCTATATCAGAAGCGACGAGATTTCCGCTTTGCAAAAGGAAGTCCTCCGAGAACCTGCCCTTGCCCTTGACGGCGGGGAGGACGGATGCGATTTCTACCGCGGAATCATCTCCCTCTATTCAAAGAAACTCAGCAATGGCGGTATGCTTGCCTTTGAGCTGGACTCGTATCAGGGCGAAATTGTCTCAGAGATTATGAGCAAAAACGGCTTTGAGGATATCCGAATTTATGATGACTTTGGCGGTATTCACCGTGCAGTTACGGGAATATACAGAAATTAATAGAATTTTTGTTCGATTTTTTCGTCAAAATTATTGAATTTAGTCTTAAAATGTCTTATAATATCGATGTTGGATAATTATTATATCTACCTATAAGGGTTAAAAAATTAACCCAAACTTACGAATATGTACGAATAAGGAGAGTACAAACTATGGCAATTGATAAGAATAAAGCTCTGGAGACCGCTCTCGGTCAGATTGAAAAACAGTTCGGTAAGGGTGCTGTTATGCGTCTCGGTCAGAACGAGGCTATGAACGTGGGTCACGTTTCCACAGGCTCCCTTTCCCTTGATATAGCACTGGGCATCGGCGGTTTGCCCAGAGGCAGAATTATTGAAATCTACGGACCCGAATCCTCGGGTAAAACAACCCTCTCTCTCCACTGTATCGCAGAGGGTCAGAAGGACGGCGGCAACGTTGCATTCATCGACGTTGAGCACGCTCTGGACCCCGTATACGCCGCCGCTCTGGGCGTTGACGTTGACTCACTTCTGGTATCCCAGCCCGACACAGGTGAGGATGCTCTGGAAATCGCCGAAGCACTTATCCGCTCCGGTGCCATCGACGTTATCGTTATCGACTCCGTAGCCGCCCTTGTTCCCAAGGCTGAAATCGAGGGTGAAATGGGCGACAGCCACGTGGGTCTTCAGGCAAGACTTATGTCACAGGCACTGAGAAAGCTTGCAGGCGCTATCTCCAAATCCAACTGCGTTGCTATCTTCATCAACCAGCTCCGCGAAAAGGTCGGCGTTGTCTACGGCAACCCCGAGGTTACCCCCGGCGGAAGAGCCCTCAAGTTCTACAGCTCCGTTCGTATTGATATCCGCCGCGTTGAAACCCTCAAGGTCAACGGCGAGATGATTGGTTCAAGAACCCGTGCCAAGGTTGTTAAGAATAAAATCGCTCCTCCCTTCAAGGAGGCAGAGTTTGACATTATGTACGGTCAGGGTATCTCCCGTATCGGCGAGCTTATCGACCTTTCCGTCAAAGCAGATGTTATCCAGAAGTCAGGCGCATGGTTTAATTTCGGCGATGTAAGACTTGGCCAGGGCAGAGACAACGTTAAGGAACTGCTCAAGAACAACACCGAGCTTGCCGCAGAGATTGAGGCAAAACTCTGGGAGAATGCCGACAAGCTTTATTCAAAGGGACCCAAGAACGTAAAGGCTGCCCCCACCATTACCCCCGTTGCCACAAAAGCTCCCGCCGCGCCCAAGACTAACTCCAAGCTCGACATCCTTGTTGAAGACTGATGATAGTTACTGCTGTGGAGCCCCGACGCAAGTCCCTTTCGGCGGTTTACGTTGACGGCGAGTTTTTCGGTAAACTGGACACCGAAACCCTAATTGAAAATCGAATTGCAACAGGCACCGAAATAGACGAAGATGAGCTGCAGGAACTGATTCTCAAATCCGAGGTCAGACGTGCTAAGGAAAAAGCACTTTGGCTTATCTCTTACCGCGACCACACCGAGGGCGAGCTCTTTCAGAAGCTATCCAAGGATTTTTCCGAGGAGGCCGCGGCTTCGGCAGTTGCCCGTATGAAGGAGCTGAGGCTTACCGACGACGAAGCTGTGGCAAGACGCTACGCCGAAGAGCTTCACCGAAAGCATCAGTCCCCACAAAACATTATCTATAAACTCACTCAAAAGGGCATTGATAAAGATTTTGCCGGAGAAATCGTAGAGGAGCTCTCTATCGACCCTGTGGCGGAAATCTCTGCCCTCATTGAAAAAAAATATCTTCGGAAACTCTCTGAGGAAAACGGTACGAAACGTGTTGTCGCCGCCTTGCAGAGAGCTGGGTACCGCTTTGGCGATATCCGTACCGCACTTAATAACTACACCTCTGGCGAAGAGGATTACTACGACTGACATAAAAACTCACTGAATAAGGTATCTGTATGGAAAAAATCAAAGTTGCTATGGTATCACTCGGCTGTGCAAAAAACCGCGTTGATGCCGAAATGATGATCTACAAAATAAGAGAAGCGGGCTACACCCTTGAGGAAGACCCCGGAAAAGCCGACGTGTCCATTGTCAACACCTGCGGCTTTATTGAAAGTGCCAAGCAGGAGAGCATCGAAGAGATTCTCGAACTCGGAAAGCTCAAGGAAGAGGGCACTATCAAGCACATCATTGTCACAGGCTGTCTTGCAGAGAGATACAAGGAGGAAATTGCCAAGGAGCTTCCTGAAACCGATGCGGTTATTGGTCTCGGTGCCAACGGCGACATTGTAAAGGCTCTGGAGGATGTGCTGGCAGGTACACGTCACCTTTCTTTCCCTGACAAATCCCTTATGCCCCTTTCCGGGAAGAGACTCCAGTCCACACCTCAGCACTATGCTTATCTCCGTGTTGCCGACGGATGCGACAACCGTTGCACCTACTGCGCAATTCCCCTTATAAGAGGTGCCTTTCGCTCCAGAAAGATGGAGGATATTCTGGACGAGGCAAAGTCCCTTGCCCGGAGAGGCGTCCGTGAGCTTAATGTTATCGCTCAGGATACCACCCGCTACGGCGAGGATATCTACGGCAAGCTGATGCTCCCCGAGCTTCTGAAAAAACTTGCTGAAATTGAGGGTATCCGCTGGATAAGACTCCTCTACTGCTACCCCGACAGAATTACCGACGAGCTTATTGACACCATCGCCACAGAGGAGAAGGTGGTCAAATATATCGACCTGCCCTTGCAGCATGCAAACGGCAGAGTACTCCGTGCTATGAACAGACGCGGCGACAGAGAATCTCTCACCGCCCTGATAGGCAAAATCCGTGAGCGCATCCCCGGTGTGGTTCTGCGCACAACCCTCATCGCAGGCTTCCCCACAGAAACCGAGGAGGAATTTGACGAATGTGCAGAGTTCGCAAAGGAAATCGCCTTTGAACGTCTCGGTTGCTTTGCCTACTCCACGGAGGAAGACACCCCTGCCGCAGAGCTTCCCCAGGTGGATGAAGATGAGCGCCGCTTCAGAGCAAACGCCATTATGGAACAGCAGCAGTACATAATGGAGCAGTATAACGAAAAGCAACTGGGCAAAACCGTTGAGGTGCTGGTGGAAGGCTTCGACCGCTATGCCGAATGCTTCTTCGGCAGAAGTGCCGCGGATGCTCCCGAGGTTGACCCCAATGTTTTCTTCACTACAGAAACTCCCGTGCAAATCGGCGACTTCGTGGATGTCAAAATCACAGACATCCTTGACTGTGACCTTATCGGCGAGGTTGTCTCGTCATAATTAGCATTTCATTACGATTGGATTGATGATATGAATACACCCAACAAGCTTACCGTGCTGAGAATCTGTCTTGTGCCCTTTATGGTAGCGGCCCTGCTCATTAATTTCCCCCACCATTATCTGG
The DNA here is from genome assembly GCA_017395925.1 of Ruminococcus sp. Taxonomy (GTDB): domain Bacteria; phylum Bacillota; class Clostridia; order Oscillospirales; family Acutalibacteraceae; genus Ruminococcoides. The sequence continues at coordinate 26,535 of JAFQNJ010000066.1, forward strand.
TGGCAGGACTTCTCTTCGGTGCCGCATCCCTTACCGACTACTTTGACGGAAAAATCGCCAGAGAACGCCATCTCATTACTGATTTCGGAAAATTCGCCGACCCTCTGGCAGACAAGATTCTCGTAATCTCCGTGCTGGTTTGTTTCGTTTTCCTGAAACTCTGCGACCCCGTACTGGTAATCATCGTTCTTTTCAGAGAGTTTGCTGTCACCTCTATCCGCCTTGTATCCGCCGCCAACGGCACAGTAATTGCCGCCAATATGTGGGGCAAGGTTAAGACTGTCACTCAGATTATCGCTCTTGTTGCTGTATTTGTATTCCAGTATTTTCTGGAACTTTGCAACCTCTCTGTCATCCCCATCCCTGCGGATATTGTCTCCACTCTCACCTTCTGGCTCTTTGTTGCAGGCGAAGTGCTGATGTGGATAAGCGGATTCTTCGCCGCTATCTCGGGAATTATCTATATCAAAGACAACCGCAAGGCTATTAAGGATATGTAATTTATTCCTATAATCACGAAGAAATAAAAAACTGTTGCTTTTTTCAGTTTATATATATATAATGTAATAAATATTCAAAAGCGATGAACGGGAGAAGTACCCCTATCGGCTTAACAGAGATGACAGCAGCAGGCTGAGAGCTGTCTTAATGTCCGAGAAGGCGAAATGCACCCGGGAGCTCAGCGGGCGAACATCGGTATTTGCCGACAAAGTAGTCCTCTGCGCGTGACTGCGTTAAAGGTCACCAAGGGTCGGTATTTTTATATCGGCTGAATTTGGGTGGAACCACGGCAAAGCGTCGTCCCTTTCTATGAGGGACGGCTTTTTTATTTGTTTTTATATTTAAAATATCTCTTAAACAGGAGTTGACTATATGTTCAAGAATCTCAAAAACGACCTTGATGCTTTCCTTGAACGCGACCCTGCCGCCAGAAGCCGCCTGGAGGTTTACCTCCTCTACTCGGGCTTCAAGGCTGTCCGTTCATACAGATTGGCTCACTGGTTCTATAAACACAATATGAAATTCATAGCAAGATGGATCTCTCAGAATGCCCGACGTCGCACCGGTGTAGAAATCCACCCCGGCGCACAAATAGGCAGAGGTCTTGTTATCGACCACGGAATGGGTGTTGTTATCGGCGAGACCACCATCATCGGCGACAACTGCACAATTTATCAGAACGTTACCTTGGGAGGTACGGGTAAGGACCACGGCAAACGTCATCCAACACTTGGCAATAATGTCCTTGTAGGCACAGGTGCCAAGGTGCTGGGACCCTTCAAGGTAGGCGACAATGCCCGCATTGCCGCGGGTGCTGTAGTTCTCAACGAAGTACCTGCTGACTGCACCGCTGTGGGTGTACCTGCAAGGATTGTCCGCAAGGGCGGAGTTAAGGTTGACACTCTGGACCATATCCACGTATCAGACCCCGTAGCACAGCAGATGTGCAAGCTGGAATACGAAATAGATGTGCTTAAAAAGAAATTGGAGGAACTTGAAAAATGATTCTTTATAATACTCTCGGACAGAAGAAAATGGAGTTTAAGACTCACACCCCCGGCAAGGTTAATATGTACACCTGCGGACCTACAGTATATCACTATGCCCATATCGGCAACCTCCGCACCTACATTATGGAGGACGTGCTGGACAAATTCCTTCGATATGAAGGCTACGACGTTAACCGAGTTATGAACATCACCGACGTGGGGCATCTTGCAAGTGATGCCGACACAGGCGAGGATAAGATGCTCAAGGGTGCCAAGCGTGAGAAGAAGACCGTGCTGGAAATTGCAGACTTCTACACCAAAGCTTTCTTTGAGGATGCCGCAAAGCTCAACATCCGCACCCCCGATGTTGTAATGCCTGCCACACGTTGCATCCCCGAATTCATCAATATGGTAACCGTACTCCTTGAGAAGGGCTATGCCTACGAGGCAGGCGGCAATGTTTACTTTGATACATCAAAGCTTGACAAATACTACGTTTTCGGCAACCAGACCGAAGAGGACCTTGCAGTCGGTGTCCGCGACAGCGTTGAAGAGGATGAATTCAAGCGCAACAAGACCGACTTTGTGCTGTGGTTTACAAAGAGTAAGTTTGACGATCAGGAGCTCAAATGGGAAAGCCCCTGGGGTCTCGGCTATCCCGGCTGGCACATTGAGTGCTCCGCTATCAGCATCAAGCACGGCGGCGAATATCTGGACCTTCACTGCGGCGGAGTTGACAATGCCTTCCCCCACCACACCAACGAAATCGCACAGAGCGAGGCATTCCTCGGACACGAGTGGTGTCCCCACTGGTTCCACGTACTGCACCTGCTGGATTCCACAGGTAAAATGAGCAAATCCAAGGGCGAATTCCTCACCGTATCTCTCCTTGAGAGCAAGGGCTACGACCCCTTAGTTTACAGAATGTTCTGCCTCCAGTCACACTACCGCAAGCCTCTCACCTTCACCTTTGAGAGCCTCGACAACGCGGTTGTGGCATACAACAAGCTGGTGGCAAGAATTGCCGCACTCGATACCGAGGGCGAGGCTGACGCAGATGCCGCAAAAGAGTATCAGCAGAAATTCAAGGATGCTCTCGGCAACGACCTCAACACATCCCTGGGTCTTACCTGCCTTTACGACGTGCTGAAAGCTCCCGTCAGCGATGCCACAAAACTGATGCTTATTGAGGACTTTGAGAAGGTTCTCTCTCTGGGTCTCCTTGAAGCCGCAGAGAAAATCAGAGCCGAGAAGAATGAAGGTGTCTCCGATGACGAAGCTGCAGAGATTGAGGCACTCATTGCCGAGAGACAGAAGGCTCGTGCGGAGAAAGACTGGGCAACTGCTGACAGAATCCGCGATGAACTGAAAGCGAGAAACATTGTGCTTGAGGACACACCTCAGGGCATCAAGTGGAAAAAAGCCTGAATTCAAAGCCTTCGAAATATAAATTCATCTACAGATAAGAAATCACCCCGAAGTGAGTTTTCGGGGTGATTTTTGTTATGCTCTGCGCATATACTTTAGAAAATGCGTGAGGTGTAGTTATGAAAATTTTTACCTTTACAAAAAAGAGCCTGATAGTACTTTTTGCCTCTGTACTTCTGGGTGCGGCGGCGCTTACCGTAGCCTTCTCCACCACCGCCAGATTTGTCTCCACCGCAACCGAGCAGAGGGATATACCCATATACTGCGTGGAAAGCGAGAAAAAGGTGGTGGCAATTTCCTTTGATGCCGCATGGGGCAACGAGCAGACGGAAACCTTGCTTAATATTCTCAAGGAGAAAAATGTGAAATCCACCTTCTTCCTTGTAGGCGACTGGGTGGAAAAATTCCCCGACTCCGTCAAAAGCATTGCAAAAGACGGTCACGATGTGGGAAATCACTCCTCCACCCATCCGTATATGACACAGCTTTCCGCAGAAAAAATGAAAGAGGAAATTCAGAGCTGTAACGAGAAAATCAAGGCACTCACAGGAAACACTCCCACCCTGTTCAGACCGCCCTACGGCGACTATAACAACGCGGTTGTGGGTGCTGTAAGGGCAGAGAATATGTACTGCATACAGTGGGATATCGATTCTCTTGACTGGAAGGACCCCACCCCACAGCAGATGGTGGAAAGGATAACAGCGAAACTCACACCGGGCAGTATCATTCTGATGCACAACGGTGCAAAGAACACCCCCGAGGCTCTGCCGATGATTATTGATGCTGTAAGAGCCGAGGGCTATGACTTTGTGCCAATATCCGAACTTCTCCCCAAGGGCGACTACACCACCGACCACGAAGGCAGGATGCACACAACAGAACAATAAATACAAAAAGCTATGAGGGTAAAAATTCTCTCATAGCTTTTATTAGTTTTACAAATTGGGATTTGACGAATTAAAAAATACCCTTGTTATATTTAATCATGGCACGAAAACTTATAACAAGTCCAAGAATAATACCAATAATCAAAACAGCAGTTCCAA
>JAFQNJ010000067.1 GCA_017395925.1 Ruminococcus sp.
GCTGCTCAGAGAGTTCCCGTTCCCACAGGTTCCACAACTCTCCTCTTCGCAGTTGTTAAGGGTAACGTTACAAAGGACGACATCAACGCTGCTATGAAGGCTGCTTCCAGCGAGAGCTTCGGCTACAACGAGGACGAGATCGTTTCTTCCGACATCATCGGTATGAGATACGGCTCACTCTTCGATGCTACTCAGACAATGGCAACTTATATGCCCGAGACAGATACAACTCAGGTACAGGTTGTTTCCTGGTACGACAACGAGAACTCTTACACATCTCAGATGGTAAGAACTATCAAGTACTTCGCAGAGCTCGACAAGACTCTTGCTGACTAATTGATAATAACTGATTTTTTTCAGTAACAGACGGGCAGTCCGAGTGACTGCCCGTTTTTATTATCCGAATATCATTTTCATTATCACCACTAAATAATAAGAAATGCAAAAAAAGCCGACGTTTCAACCACATTAGGTTAAAACGCCGGTTTTTATAGTCCTGTTTAATGCTTTTTACCGGATACTGCAGCCGCACGAGTCCAGTCCACAGCTATGTAATATATGACAAGAGCTATGGTGCTGAGCCCCCAAGTCAAAGGATAAACCCAGTTAACAAAAGCAATATTATCAGTAAGCGGTACGGTTATTTCCAGAAATGCTACTCTAACCACACACCAAAAGGCAAGCATCGTAAACATAGGCACCATACTTCTGCCCGCTCCCCTGAGCACCGCAGATAACGCGTGGGATGCTGCAAGCAAGCAGAAGAATAATCCGCAGGTACGGGCTTTCAGAACTCCTTGCTCTATTGCATCAGGCTCTTTTGTAAATGCCGAAATCAGCAAAGGTGCAAATATCCACAGCAGAATGCCCACAACTTCAGCCATTCCTATGGAGCACCACACTCCGAATGCAGCACCCTTCTTGACTCTCTTGGTCTGTCCTGCACCTATATTCTGACCTACAAAAGTAGTAATTGCAGATGTGAAGCTGACAATGGGAAGAAACGCGAAGCCCTCAAGCCTTGAATAAGCACCGCAACCTGATATAGCCATTTCACCGAAATGGTTGATATTTGACTGGACAATAACATTTGCAAAAGCAATAATGGAATTCTGTACGCCTGTGGGAAGTCCCACCCTGAGAATCCTCCACAGCATACCCCAGTCTATCCTGAGATTCTTTATTGTCACTCTGTGGCTTTCTTTTGTATTCATAAGCTTATACATACAAAGCACTACGCTTACTATCTGGGAAATTGCCGTTGCAAGTGCCGCTGACCACACGCCAAAGTCCAGAAACACCACAAAAACAACATCGAGAGCAATATTAACAACAGAGGAAACAATAAGATAATAAAGGGGATGTCGGCTGTCACCCACCGCCTGCATAATACCCATACAGGAATTATACATTACCAGTCCCACACTTCCGAGGAAATAAAATCTGATGTACTCCACCGCCAGCGGCATTACATCGGCAGGTGTATCCATAAGCGTCAGAAGCCAAGGTGAAAGCCAGGTTGCAAAGACTGTCATAAATATTCCCACAAAGAACGAAAACACCAACTGCGTATGAACTGCTTTGCTGAGATTTTTCTTGTCCCCTGCTCCGTAAAACTGGGATATTACCACACCTGCACCGATGCCTATTCCCTGAAAGAACCCTACCAGAAGAAATATGAGCATACCTGTGGCACTGACTCCTGCCAGAGCTCTGTTTCCCAGAGCATTTCCTACAATCAACGAGTCTGCTGTATTATAAAGCTGCTGAAACAGATTTCCGAAAAACAGCGGAATCGCAAACTTGATTATACTGCCCGATACCGAACCGTGCAGCATATAGTCCTTATTATCTTTCACTTTTTGCATATTCCCCGCCTTTCACAAAAATCTCTCCGTATATCATTATAGTCCACCGTAAAACTTTGTCAACCGTGCATAACACAAATGATGTATTTACAGAATTTATTGTCATTTCTTACAAATAATGTGAGCAATTTTTGTTAATCAATATTCCGTTTTTTATTGCAATATTAAAATATATTTGTTATAATTATAAGGACTAAATAGGATTTTGCGTTTTTCGCAATCCAAAGGAGGATAAAATACAATGAATTATTCTTTTAATGACGAAAGAAATCACATTCAGCTCTTCTTTGACGGAGATGCTATCCGTGCTTATGAGTTCTTCGGCTCTCACGTTGAGAACTGGGATGGCAAACAGGGCGTTGTGTTCAGAGTATGGGCACCCAATGCGCTCTCCGTTTCCGTTGTGGGTGACTTCAACGGTTGGGACCAGGATGCTAACTATATGTATAAAATTTCCGAAGGTGGTATCTGGGAGCTGTTCATCGAGGGTATCGGCGAGTATGAAATTTACAAGTATTGTGTAGAAACTCCCTGGTCTGAGAAGCTTCTCAAGACCGACCCCTTTGCATTCCACTGCCAGACCAGACCCGACAATGCCTCCAGAGTTTTCTCCCTTGGTAATCATCAGTGGAGAGATGCTGACTGGTATGAGTACAAGAACAAGCACAATCACTTTGAGCAGCCTCTGAACATCTATGAAGTGCACGCAGGCTCCTGGAGAAAATATTCCGACGGCAACACCTTCTCGTATCAGAAGCTTGCCGACGAGCTTATCCCCTACGTTAAGGAGATGGGCTACACCCACATCGAGTTTATGCCCATCACCGAGTATCCCTTTGACGGTTCATGGGGATATCAGGTAACAGGTTACTATGCACCCACCTCCCGCTATGGTTCTCCCGATGACCTTATGGAGTTTATCGACCGTTGCCACAACGAGGGTATCGGTGTTATCATCGACTGGGTTCCTGCCCACTTCCCCAAGGATGCTCACGGCCTCGGCAGATTTGACGGTGTTCACTGCTTTGAGTACGAAGATTCCAGAAAGGGCGAGCACAAGGAATGGGGTACATACGTATTCGACTTCGCTCGCTACGAAGTTGTCAGCTTCCTGATTTCTTCCGCTATGTTCTGGCTTGACAAGTATCACGTTGACGGTATCCGCGTTGACGCTGTTGCTTCTATGCTCTACCTTGACTACAACCGCAAGGACGGCGAGTGGGTTGCCAACAAGTACGGCGGCAAAGAGCATCTTGAGGCAGTTGAATTCCTCAAGAGACTCAACACAGTTGTTCACATGTATCATCCCACAGCTATGATGATTGCTGAGGAAAGCACATCCTGGCCTATGGTTACCCGTCCCGTATCCGACGGCGGTCTCGGATTTGACTACAAGTGGAATATGGGTTGGATGAACGACATGCTCCACTATATGTCTCTCGATCCCCTGTGGAGACCCTTCAACCACGACAACCTCACCTTCAGCTTCCTCTATGCTTTCTCCGAGAACTTCCTGCTCCCCATCTCTCACGATGAGGTAGTTTACGGCAAGGGGTCTCTCATCAACAAGATGCCCGGAGACTACGACACCAAGTTTGCAGGTGTTCGTGTATTCTATTCCTACATGATGGCTCACCCCGGCAAGAAGCTTACCTTCATGGGCACAGAGTTGGGTCAGTTTGACGAATGGAATGTTAACGAGGAGCTCCAGTGGGGTCTGCTTGAGTATGAGAAGCACCAGAAGCTCAACAAGTTCTTCTCTGATATGAACAAGTTCTACCGCGACAACCCCTGTATGCATCAGGTTGACTTCTCCTGGGAAGGCTTCAACTGGATTCATCACGATGACTACACACAGAGCGTTATTGCTTTCCGCAGAATCGACAAGGACGGCAACGATGTTATTGCTGTATGTAACTTCCAGCCCATGTACAGAGCTAACTACCGCATCGGTGTTACTCAGTACGGTGTATACAACACAGTATTCAATACAGATGACGACCAGTACGGCGGCTACGGCTGTGCAAACAACCCCATCGATGTTATGACCGAGGAAGAGGGTTGCCACGGTCTGGACCAATCTATCGTTATCAACGTTCCTCCTATGAGTGCAATGTTCTTCAAGTGTGTTAAGCCCATGGAGAATCCTGCAGTAAAGAGAAGAGAAGAAGAAGCCAAGAAGGCGGCAGAAGAAGCAAAGAAAGCCGAAGAAGCTGCAAAGAAGGCTGCGGAGAAGAAGAAGGCTCCCGCAAAGAAGGCACCTGCAAAGAAATCTGCAGAGAAGCCCGCTGAGGAGAAGAAGGCTCCTGCAAAGAAGGCTCCTGCAAAGAAGGCACCTGCAAAGAAAGCTGCAGAGAAGCCCGCTGAGGAGAAGAAAGCTCCCGCAAAGAAGGCACCTGCAAA